>NATK01000118.1 GCA_002085285.1 Candidatus Latescibacteria bacterium 4484_7 | reverse complement strand
GGTGCTCTGGCGACGGAGCCGGCAGCTTCCCCGAATCAGGATCGTGCTGTCAAACAAAGTTTCGAATTAGGGGAGAAAGCTAGTAATCCAAAGAACATTCAGATTCAAGAATCCCAGCTACCTGCTACAGCCGAAACATTGTCCGAGCTCAGGAAGGGTTCGCCTGAAAAGGCCGTGCCAGATACGGGCGGAACCGCCGCAGGCACCGTGGATATCGCTCAAATAAGAGAAAGGTTCAGCAGGTTCTGGAAAGAACACATAAGCGAATTGCGCGGAGCAGGCAAAGCTCTGGAAGTGCCATCAACACCTTCCGCATGGGTTAGACTATCACCACACGAAAAGGTGAATAATGCATTGAAGCTGTCTCTGTATATTACGCTCATCTTCTACATCTTGGTTCATATATTCTCAAAGAGGAAAAAACAAATCAGGAGAACGCTCGACACGAAAAGCTACAGGGAGAATGTCAGCGTGAAAGGGATAGCAAAGCATTCATTTCATATCCCGTCAATTTGACCGGTGCGCAAAAGAGGCTTATCCGTCCCTTGATTAATCACGGCACCATTCGAACGCCTCATCCCCGCTTTATTAAATCAAACCGCATAATAAGCAGCACTAATTGTCAACCATCGCCTCGCTCGTTTCAGCTCGATTGAACAACAAGCAACACTCATCATCGATCAACGCCCCACACCCACCATTATCGAAGGCGCCCAGAATACGGGATTGTAATAATAGATCTCTATGCCGTTAATCGTTTCATGCTCCTTTCTCAATTCCTTCTTAGCCTCCCGAAGGGCATTTGCCGGGGCAAGCCCCCTTGCCTTCAGATTCGAGTAAAAACGCTCGGCCAGCAGAGCGCTTGTTCGATCGTAAACTCTCCACTGATTCACGACCATATTCCTGCATCCGGCATACAGAAAGGCTCTCGCTATCCCGATCAACCCTTCGTCCTCGAGAAGCTTTCCCTCGCCGGTATCGCAAGCGTTCAAAAACAGCAACGTCGCGCCAATCTTCATCGACGATATCTCCCTCATCTGCAGACGTCCGTCCTCGCCGTCGCTGGCAACGGAAAATTTCAGATAAGAGGAGTCGGGATGAGCGTCGCAAAACCTTGCGTGAGTTGCAACATGGACAAAGCGATAGAAAGACGCATATCGTTTGAATGCAGATTCCGTGGCATTGGCGCCTAATATGAGCCTGCCGCCAAATTCGCCGGCCACTTCTCTAAGCTCGGCGCCTGCATATTTAAGCTGCTCTAAGTGCTCCCGATTATTGCTGGCTAACTGCTCGTTTCCTCCGGGTGAAGGAGATCCAATGCAGAGCAAGCCTTTCCGAGCCTTGCCGCTCACGCCGCCCACCCTGTCGTAAAGGAGTTCGAGAGAAGGAATGTAGGAGACGATGCAATCGTCGACGAGAAAATTCAAATTCCTGTACTCGTAATATATCTTGCTGCTGCTTCCTTCCGCTACACTGCCACCGGAAACGAGCAGCTCAAACGGGAGAAGATTCAAAGAAGCATCCCTTTGAATTATCAACTGCTTGACACCTAATCCTGTCAGCACATCCGATACAGGGCCGATCAATATATGGTACAGCTTCCTTGAGGAGCCGACATCAAAGGGAACCTCGGCGTAATTATCCGCATCATGCAACGGTCGAATTACGTTTTCAACCAGACGCTTGATTTTGGGTTTCGAGGCATCGAGCCTAAATACGTCCAGTGTATCAGGCGTTATCACAAACACCCACGAGCAAGTCTTGTCCAGAAAATACTGAAGCACGGCAGTGCTGTCAGGGATAAGATTCTTTCTCACGTAGAATATCGGTAGAGGCGCCTTGTAATCGGGGGCGTTTATATTGGAAAACGCCGCAAGATTTATTTGCCTATTGAGCCTGTCGAATTCCTCGAGGGCCCTGTCCATTTTGCTTTTCAGTTCTTCGAATGTAGCCTTCGAAATTGTGTCCGAACGCGCTTTTCTCTGAAGCTTTTCTATCCGCTCACCTATCCTCTCCCGCTCCTCAAGCAGCGAATCCGAAACGAGGCTGCCGAAGCCGCTGCTGCGGCTGCCCTGCCCGAGCATCTCCGAAATCACGCGCCCCTTGAGGTACGAAAGGGTATAGCAGGCCTCGAGCCTGTGCTCCTTCTTGCCGCCTCCGAGCAGCCTCGTTATCTGCTTTCGATAAATCTTCCGCGATCTATCGAGGAACGAGTACTTCATGCTCTCCGTCTGTATCCTTGTCCGTTTGAGCTCGAGGAGCTCTATCGTACGTCTGCCCGTTTCTACGGCAAGCCCTTTACGTCCCAACGAGTCGTAAGCAATCGAGAGATAGTAGCCCGCCTCCGCCTCATAATCCAGCAGATCGCTTCTGTTACAGTCGCCGGATGAAGCGCTAGGATAAGTCGCCCCTTTAGCAGCGATTCCAACTTCAGCGTCAAATGCCTGGCGATTTGCACCCTTCTCGAGCCCGCACCCTTCAAAAGCCGCGCCAAGGCAGGCGACCGCTTTCTCCGCCTCGCCCATCTTCATAAGTACCTTGCCTTTTATAAGGTTGTATCTAATCCAACTGCTCATGCTCATTCGCGACTTTAACGCGGGAGACAGAGCATCGAGAAGCGAATCGGCTTTGTCGAGCTCATCCAACTCGCAGTACAAATCAGCTATCGACAGCTCATTCTTAATGGAACGCGATTCGCCCGCCTTAGAGCCTTTCAGCGCAAGGCGTATCTTAAGCGCTTTTTCCGTATCGCCCGACGCCTCTGCAACCCGTGCTCTTACAAGGTTTATAAGGTAATATGCTTCCTCTTTGCGGGCGCGACTCGCCGATCCGTCCGCCCTTGCAAGCCATCTCTTCGCTTCGCCAATTTTACACTCGTTGCACTGCTCGATAGCCCTCTGGCAAAATACCTTTACAAGACCATCTTTCACGTCAAAGTACCTGTATATCCCCTCCGATATGAACAGATACCTCAAAACCTCCACGTGCTTTCGCAGATCGCTCTCCAGCCGGGCAAGCTCAATCAGCACTCTCGCCTGCTCGAGCATCTCGCCAGCCGAGCGAAATTCGACGTACGAGAGGATAAAATCCGATTCGGCTTTTTCAAGCGAATCCATTCTCATATCGAGCAGCGCCTTCAACCGATAATACTCTCCCATCGAAGCGTGCGAGGGCCTGGCAGCAGCCCTCAAAGAATCGAGCGTTCCAATGCAATCGTCTGGGGCTTGCGCTCGGCTTGTATCGAGGGCTCCTTCGCCTATAAGAAGGCTCAATTTGTACAGGGCAAGATCAAATAACCCTGCTGCATCATCCGTCATTCGAAAGAGGGAATCGCTGTGTGCGATATAGCCGCTCCTTTTCTCCTCATCAGTCTTCGCCATGGCAAGAGCTAGCCGCCCTTCGCCCGAGTAGAATTTACCCGCGGAGAGGTATTCCCGAGCGCTTCGAAACAGGGAATCCGCCTTTGAATGGTTCCCGCCCGAAGAAAGCATATCGATGTATCGGCACGAGAGCAATACGAAATCATCGAAATAGCCCATGCCCTCGGCCTTACCCGTTGACTCGGCAAGAAGGCTCGCGGCCTCTTTGCGTCTGCCGCTCCACTGCAGCACCTTTGCCCGGCGCAAAGTCGTATTCAATGCGAGGTGCTCCAGCCCTAAATCGGAGAGCCTCGCAGAGAACGATTCGAGCCTTTCGACTGCATCTCTCAAGCCGATGCTCTGCGAACAAATCATGGCCCAGACGGAATCGGCCCCTTGGACAAGGCCCGCCAGAGCGTCCATCCCAGATGTGCCTGCATTTTCGAGGAACGAGATCTCTTTCAAAAACGCTCCACGCTGCCGGGCGCCTTCGAGCAGCCGCGCATTGGATCCGGCGCGGTCGAACACGTATTTTGCCCTTAACACATTGCCTTCGCCGTAGTAGTAAAGCACCGAATCTATGCCTGCAGCTATCAGGCGAGACGAATAAGCGGGGAAGGCGTTTATTACCTTGCCGGCATTTATCGTATCCTCGTACGAGTAGGAATTGCCGACGAGCTCTTCGAATCTCCGATACGATATGTCACTCGGAATCCAGACGGCTTGCGCATAGCCAGACCACGACAAAACGAGGGCAAGTGTCAAAAACAGGCTTTTATATATTGATAACTTCATCTTAACGATACCGACGGGGCGCCGAGACGCAGCGAAAATTTATTTATTGAGGCTTAGAACAGTCCTCCCTTCGTCTTTGCGGAAACCGTATACCCATCAACAGCGATCACCCTTTGGTCCCTTTCGATGCCGAGCAGCCAGCGGACAAAATCTCTGCCCTTTAATTTGGGGCCTGGTGTATTCTCTATCTTCCACCTATCCATACCGGTGAAATAGGGGATATCTTTCTTCGTTCCGACGACGATAACCGCCTCGTTACTCTGAAGCTGGTCCTTAAGGGGCTCGAGCGTAAAGCCATAGTAATCGTTCCCCGGGATCGTCCTTTTTTCACCGGACTCCACGCGGTTATCCTTTTCGATTGCATTTGGAAATATCAGATGAATCTCTCCGTTTTCATATACCGAGAATACGGAGATGTAACAATCCCTCGTCGGTTTGACGGTGATTTTGAGATCTTCTCCCTCTTCGAATGTGTGTTTGTTCAATGCGACATCTATATTGAAACCCGGGTCCTCCTTGCCTTCATCGCAGACCACGTAGAATTTGGCGTCAACGACATAGCGGCCCGAATGCGATCCATCTGGGTTTTTAATAGCAATAACCGTATCCTTGAGCACCTTTTTAGCCTCAACGTGAGCGCTGTATATCGCATGGCAAATGTCGTTGGTCAAAACCCCCATCTCTACAAGCGACGAACTGAGTATCTCCACTCCGCAGCCCTCCTCGATGGCCTTACGCCGCGCATCCATAATGGCTCTTATCCTTGCCTGTTTGTTTCCAACGACATCGGTGGGATAGTAGCCCATCTCCTGCACCCATTTCCCGTTTTGATTTTTCCTGCCGGCTGTAGCGGGCCATGGAGAAAGAACTAAAAGAATTATTAAAATAAACAAACGGAATGAACGCTTCACCTGCCAACCTCCAATCTATACATTCTCTTTCGATCATGTTTGATGCCGTAATTGTCGCCGTGCAATGCGAACCGTTCGAAATAGCCTGCCGCCGTAAGCCCCTGCGCGTATTCGGCACCTAAAAGCCTTTCATACACCCCTCTACCCCCAGAACACAGAATACAGAACACTCCCCTCCCTACCGGGCATCCTTGGCGCAGCGGAAGCCAAGAGGGCTGTACCTGCCCTCTGGGCTGTCGAAGTTACGATCAGCGCACCGCAAGTCGCGAGGTCCACCGTACCAGCCACCGCCGCGAACAACGCGATAGGTGCCGGTATCCGGGCCCTTCGGATTTCGCTCAGGGCTTTTACTATAATATTTCTTGTCATACCAATCCAAACACCACTCCCATACGTTACCAGCCATATCATAAAGCCCATATCCATTAGGAGGAAAGCTTCCTACAGGCGCAGTATATTCCCAACTATCTCTTCCTCCGGTCCCCCAGTAATTTGCATCATTGTGCATTATCTCATTTCCCCAGGGATACTTCTTTCCCTTTAACCCTCCCCTCGCCGCATACTCCCACTCAGACTCCGTCGGAAGACGCTTCCCTGCCCATTCAGCATACGCAACAGCATCACTCCAGCTCACATTTACAACTGGATAATCCATCTTGCCTTTTATGCCGCTACCCGGTCCAGAGGGATGCATCCAGTTGGATCCCTTTATTTCCTTCCACTCTTTACCGTTCCAGTTCCAAGCACTCCCCTCCTTCTCCGCCGTCGTTACATAAGCCGTTGCATCCACAAACCTCTTAAACTCCGCATTCGTCACCTCATATTCCGCATTCGTCACCTCATATTTGTCCATGTAAAAATCATCAACCCAAACCCTGTGCACCGGCTTCTCGTCATCTTCGCCGTCATTCGAGCCCATCTTGAACCAGCCGCCTTTTATAAACACCATTCCCTCAGGGGCCGCTCTAACCGATTTTTCCGATTCCGCAACCTTCCCTGCATTAGAACTCTTGGCTTTTGATTTTGCGTCCTT
>NATK01000117.1 GCA_002085285.1 Candidatus Latescibacteria bacterium 4484_7 | reverse complement strand
CCGGCGCCTACGATACCGTGCAAAAGTGAATGGACGAGCGCTGCTGCGCCCTTGTTACTCTTGATAGTTTCCCAGAGGCTCGGGAAGGCTTTGAAGTAAACCGTCCTGTAGTTCTTCTCCACGCCGGCGCGCCTGGCCGCGTAGCGGACGGCGTCTTGCAAGGTGCCAAGCTCGTCTATGAGCTGTAGCTCCTTTGCCTGCGTACCGAAGTAAACCCTGCCGCCCGCGAGCTCGCGCACTCTTTCCTTGCTTAGGTGTCTGCCGGCGGCCACCTTGTCTACGAACTCGTCGTAGGCGCGATCGATGTAGGAACCGAGCATCTTCATTTCCTCGGGCGAGAGGTTTCGGGCTGACGATGCAGCGTCGGCGTGTTTGCCTACCTTGAACACCTCGTTGTTTACTCCGAGTTTCTCGTACATTCTGGCGAGCACTGGCTTCATGAAGACAACCCCTATGCTTCCAGTAATGGTGAACGGGTCTGCGAATATCGCATCGCCGTCCATCGATATCCAGTATCCACCCGATCCTGCGATGTTGCTCATAGAGACGATTACCGGGATTTTCTTCTCGCGCTTGATCCTTAGAATCTCGTTTCTGATCTCGTCGCTCGCGAGCCCAGAGCCTCCCGGACTGTCCACACGGAAGACGATTGCCTTTACCCCGGGACAGCGGGCGGCTGCCTTGAGTTCTTTTGCGACCGTCTCGGAACCCATTGTCCTCGTGCCCCGAAATAGGCTCTGCCGGCTTTTGCCCGATTCGATGCCTCCGTATGCCCCGACGATCGCAATTGCAGGAGCCGGAGTCCAGCGCTCTTCCCAGTAGTGTCTTGTACCCATGCGGACGGTCTTTATCCTGTCGGGCTTCGGAGCGTGGGCCAGCTTGCCCAGCTCGGTGCGGGCGTCTTTCTCCCATCCTATCTCGTCTATCAATCCCGCCTTCTGCAGCTCCTCCGGCTCAAAGACCATCCCGTCTATGATCTCGTTCAGCTTGTCGGTAGATATGTGTCTCCCATCGGCAATGGAGGAAACTAGCAGGTGATAGCTCTCCTCAACGAGCGAGCGAATCTCTTCACGCTGCACCGCCGTCGTCGAATCGGTGTAGTAGGTGTGGAATGACGACTTGTAGCCGCCGGCTGTATAGTGATCCCAATCGACGCCGAGTTTTGCGAAAAAGCTCTTGAGTCGTTTTATCTCGAGTGAGACGCCGAGCATCGCCACCGTAGCCTCGTGAGGTACCACGATCTTGTCGGCAGCGGAGGCGAGGAACATCTCGCCCGATGAGCCTCCGGTGCCGAGGTATGCTACGACAGGTTTGCCTGCCCTGCGTATTCCAAGTACAGCCTCTCTTATCTCGTAGAGATTTGCGCTGACCGGTCCTATAAAGCTGCCCTTTAGCTCGTTTATCTTTAGGAGCACTCCCCTGACGTCGCTGTCCCGGCGGATGGATTCGAGCCTTGCGAGTAGCGGATGAAGATCCTTGGAACGTTTTCCCCAGATCGACGGTCTGCCGCCTTCGTCTATATAGTTCCCACCGATCTCCACCTCCACGAAGCGCTTTTTGTGAGTGAGTGAGTTTCTTACGAAGGCGTTCCTCGCCTCGATGGCGAACGTGTTGCGGCTGTAGTCGTAGTTGCCGCCCCTTCTTGCCCTCGAGGTCGCTCTCAGCACGTTCGAGCCGAGTGCAAATGCCGCACCCAA
Source organism: Candidatus Latescibacteria bacterium 4484_7 (assembly GCA_002085285.1). Taxonomy (GTDB): domain Bacteria; phylum Krumholzibacteriota; class Krumholzibacteriia; order Krumholzibacteriales; family Krumholzibacteriaceae; genus 4484-7. The sequence continues at coordinate 9,798 of NATK01000117.1, read as the reverse complement.
GCTGAACTCCTTGTATGTTTCGTTTGTGCCGGGTGCGCCGATGATCGAGCTGTATGCATTGCTCGTTGCATACCGTCCAAAGATCTCGATGCCCGGTACGGGCGAGACCCTTGCCCCGAAGAGCCATGAAGGCTTGCGTCCTTCGCCTGCGTCGCACTGGGCGCTGAGCGTGATGCGTTCTGTCATGGGCCTTATCGAAACGCCCGTAGAAAAGTAGTCTTCGAGTCTGTCCGATGAGGTTTCGAATGGGTTCGCCGCTGCTGCGCCGCCGAAACGGGGCCTATTGACGTTGCGCCAGACCGATGCGATGGATATGTATCGGAAAGGTCTAAACGTGAACCCCAGATCGACTGTGAACGGCGATGCATCGTAGGGCAGGTTTGTATGGTGCCAGTTGAAGGCTGCACCGATCCCGCCCCTCTTCGATACCGGCGAAGACAGGGCGAGTATATAGTCCCTCGACGTGAAGCCCGGTAGATTGTTGTAGTTGAATGCTATCCCGATATTTTTTGCCGCGGCCCCCGCAGAGATATTTTCGAATCTGTCGAATCTATAGGTACCGCTCAAGACCGAAGACTTCGCCTTTCTCAATGCGAGCCCTGCGGGATTCAGAAATAGGGAATATGCGTCGTCCACGTCGGAGACGAACCCATTGTAGACGAGTTCGCTGCGGAGCGGAGAGGTGTATATGGCGTCAGTGCTGGCGAGGTCCCGGCCGATGAGTTGCTCTGTTTGAGCCGGCGAGGCAGTTGCAATGCTAAAAACGAGCGCAGCTGTAAATACGTACGGGAGCGCAGAACGGAAAGTGCGAAATAACATATTGCCGCCTCCTTGGGTTATGACTGATTTTTGGTTTACCGCCCCTGCATCTCCATCCATTCGGCATAACCCTTCACGGTTTTCCACTGACCTGCGCCGTTGAGCCCGGCCTCTTCGAGCACCTTGTTGGCCTTGCCGCTCCCGAGGTAGTGTCCCTTGGCAAATGCGTGAGCGCTCTTTCTCCTGCCCTCTTTCGATGTAACCCATCTGTACATCGTGGCAAGCGTGAATCCTGTTATGCCGATCGCTTCGTTTGCGAGTTCCTGCGGGTATATCTCGTCCTGCTCCTCGGCGGGGAGCATGCTGAAGAGCTCGGTGCTCGAGACGTAGAATATGTTCATATTGAAACCGGCGTCGTCGATCTTCGGCAGGACTTCGTCCATGAACGTATTCGTGATTCCGCTTCCCTGGAGGACGAGCGTCCCGTGGTACGGCTTCTTAGAGCGGTCGCCACGCCTTATTGCATAGAGCCCCTTGACCGCGGCGGTCGCCGGCGGAAGTCCCAGGGCCTCGCGGTCGAGTATCTTCTCGCTCGGTCTCGTAACGAATGGCACGAGAACGGCGGGCCTCTTCTTGAGTCCTGCAACGACCATGGGGTAGAGCTCCTGCGGATCCCATGGGGTCAGGGTAATGAGCACTCCGAGAGGGAAATCCTCCTGGAGAAGTTGCAGGCACTGAGGATCGGCATGAGTCGGTCCGTCTTCGCCCGTCTTGAGTCCCGCGTGCCCCGCGACGATGATGAAGGTTCTGTATGGTTCGCCGAGGTAGAAATGTCTCGCCTGCTGTCCGATGCCGTGCAGACGAGCTGCGATATGCTCGAGTGCCGCTATGAACGCCCCGTACGAGGAGCCGGCACCGATATTTGTGCCATAGGCGGAGACGCCCGACATGAATGCGCCCATGCAGTCTTCGCAGATTCCGCCGCAAGCCACGAGCCTCGAGTCAGGATTGGTCACCGCGTTGTAGAAGCCTTCCGGGAATCCCTTGTTGAGCTTCGATATGCTCGTCGAATCGAGCAGATCAGCTGCGGCTCCTATGAACGCGCCGTTGGTCTTTTTGTTCAGGTAGTTGAGTGTCTCACCGAGAGCCGCACGGAGTGTGTGCGAGTCGCCGGGCTTGTACGTGCACTCCTCGGGGATTTTCTCGACCTTGATCTCGTCAGTGTAGATTACGTCGAGGTTCGAAACCCCCTCGTGCTTCTTTCGCCCGGCTTCTTTCATCCTCTTCTCAGCATCGGCGAGCTTGCCGGCAAAGAATTCGCTCAGTTCCGGATTGCTCTCGAAGATCTGGCGGATCACCATGAGAGTGTCGTAAAAATTCTTCTCGATACTCGTCTGATTTTGCTCGCCCTCGAAGCGGGGGACTTTGACGCCGAAACGCTCCTCGAGAGGCTCGAGCGTCTTGTAGTAATCCTCGGAGCAGAACTTATGCCCCGCGCCGTGGGATTTGCGTCCCTCTATTCCGTAGAGCCATCCCTTTATTGTCCGGTAGATAACGGCTGTCGGCTGATCGTTGATCTTCTTCTTTGCCAGCTCCTGAGCTGCGAGGACCTGCCTGAAGTCCTTGCCGTCGTCGACGTGTATTACGTTCCAGTCGTGGAGGTAACACATCTCCACCGGATCCCACTGAACGTAATCTCCCGGCTTGTCACCCTCTCGGCATACCATGTTCGAGTCGATCGACGCCTGGTTCCAGTCGAGATGGAACTTGATGTTCCAGAGTTGCGCTGTGGCAGCCGAGGCGAGTGCTTCGGAGACGCGCCCCGGTGTCATACCTCCTTCGCCCTCGAGCACGTGGACCAGAGGAGCCTTTTCGCGGAACGTGTCCATTGCACCAAAGCCGAGGCCGAAGCTCGCAGGCACGCCAACGCCCGATGCGCCCGTCGATAGCTTGACGAAGGGTACGAGAGGGGTGGGATGCCCGTCGAGCGGTTTTGCATTGAATTTGTGAAATAAGGGTGTCTCCTGCGTGGGATTTCTTCTGAAGCCAAGGAGGTCTTCGAGGCGAAGCTGATGTCTTTCATCCTCAGGAAGGAGCTCGGGCTTGCCCACCCTCGCCACTTCGTTGCGAAGGGCCCACATGGCGTAGAGGCCCAGCGCCTTGTGTCCTGCGGCGTACGAGAGGATGTCCGCTTCGATGGCCTCGGGGTCGCCGATCGTGTAGTCCATCGTGTGGAAGATGAGTCCCTCGACGATGCGGCCCGAGGAAATGCTGCCACCCGGATGTCCCGATTGTGGCACGAAGTTGTAGAGAACACTGCAGAGGGTCCTATAGATCAGATCGAAATCCTCGAAGTGCTTGATCGTCTCCTCAGGGATGTCGAACTGGTCGAGCTCGTCTTTGATCTCGATATAGATTCCCCGTCTCGGTCCGAATCCCAGGTTTTTGGGTTTTACCTTTACTTCAGCCATCGGTTTTTCTCCTTCCCTTTTGGGGTTTACCGCCCTGCGGCTTTTTCTTTTTCAGACAATTACAGCAATAACAAAAATTTGATTTTAATTTATCCGTTAATATAGTTTATAGTTAAAACTCATGTCAATATAATAGCGAGCGGGCGCGTGATATTATAGGCCCGGGTGCGTATCATAATGTCTTGGGGTAAAATTGCTCGGTTAGGTTGATGCCGCTGCCGGCTGGCTTGGGGCAAGAACGATTCCTTGGGTCGAAACGGCTGCAAGAGGACTTGGATCGGAAACGATCGGTTAGGTCGATGCGGCTGCGGGTCGACTTGGAGCGAGAGCGCTCTGTTGGTTCGATGCATCTGCCGGCCTTCCAAAGAATAGAGGCGAGGCCATGAGCATCAAAGAGAGAGATATAGCGAAGGGGATCTTCTTCGAGCATTCTCAGAGAAATCGTCACTCACTATGCAGCATTGCCCTACGAGAACATAACGAAGATCATAAAGAAATTCACCGTACCCGACCCAGCGCGCCGCTTGAGAGGTCCGCGAGAGGTCGTGAACGGGTTCGTCGAGCGCGGCACTGGCGGTACGTGCTTTTCACTGACCTTTTGCCTCGGCAACATTCTCACATCGAGCGGCTTCGCATGCTACCCGGTGATGGCCGATATGAAACGACCCAATATACACAGTGCCCTCGTAGTAGAGATGGACGGTGAGAGATTTCTCGTCGATCCGGGCTACCTGCTTGTAGAGCCGGTGAGGCTGACTCGAGATGTTGAGCGTATCGAGACGCCGTTCGGTCTCGTAGAGCTCAGGCCCCGCGAGCGCGACAGATACGACCTGTTTACCATAACTGGTTCCGAGATAAAGGGTCCCGAGCGCAAGTGGCGCTACAGGGTCAAGACGACGCCTGTGAGCGAGGCGCTGTTCATGCGCTATTGGCAGGAGTCTTTTTCGCTGCCGATGATGAATTCGATTCTTCTTACACGCCTTACGAACGAGGGACACGTTTACGTGAAAAATCACCACCTTCGTATAAGGAGCAGCGAGGGCGGGCGAAACGAGAACATTCGAAGTCGACTCGAGGAAAGGATAGAGCGCGAGTTCGGTATACCGCGTTCGCTTGTCGCAGAGGCGCACGAGTATATAGAGAGGGTGCGAAGTTCGTGGCGATCGAGAGTCGGAGCGCAGACGCAAGAGGATTGACATGTCTGATGGGAAAAAGATCAGGATGCACTCAAGGGTGGGGAAGCCGATAGAACCGGTGCCGGTCAAGTATTTCGCCGCGATATTAATGAGCGAGGCGATGAGTGAAGCGCTGCATTTCGCCGCGATATTAATGAGCGAGGCGATGAGTGAAGCGCTGCCGCAGGAAAGCGGCGGCTTCGAACATGCCGGTGCGATGATCGAGGAAATGACGAAGGATGAAGGCGGCGGCGACTCTGCCGGTGCGGTGATCGAGGGAATGACGAAGGATAAATGACGAAGGATAACCCCGGGGGAGACCTCGCCGGTGAGATGGTTGAAACGGGGCCGCAGAGGCTCGGCGGTGGCAGGTCCAAAGTGTCGGGATCTTCGAAGCCGGAGGTTCGTCCCCGCGATGATAGCGTTGTTCGCAGCCTCCTGCGATCGCTCGAGAAATCATTCGGGCAGATAGATTTTCTGAGCGCCCCCTACCCCTTCGATATGACCGATTATTACAGCGAAGAGATGGGAGGCGGCCTCGTAAGAAGATTCGTTTCGTTCGAAAGGCTCTCGAGTCCCGCCGACATCGTCAGATTCAAGCTCGAGAGCCGCCGAATAGAGGAGGCGTTCGTCGTGCCGGCAGTCGAAATGAATGCATCTGCCAGGAGCGCGGATTTACCCTCTCACCGACTTGCTCGCGGATCAGAGGGAAATGGATTCGCCGAAGGTTCGCCAAAGGGTGACAATGCCGCCGAAGGCTCCGGCGATGCTCGAGGATTTCAGGATATCAAAGGCGCAGAGACCGCCCGCCGCCTCTTCAACATAGATCCAGGCTACATCGACTTTTTCAAGGTGGTGCTTGCCTCGTTCAAGGAAGGCCCGCACAAGGTCTATATTGGCCGTGGGGTCTACGCCGACCCCGTTCTCCTCTACCATGAAGGCACTTTGGAGCCGTTCGAATGGTCTTTTGCCGATTTCAAATCGCGCATCTACAACAGCGATCTTCTCAAGATCAGACGCCTTTACAAATCCGCATTGAAAAGATCGAGATAGCTCGACGGCAGGAGAGCTGGACTGTCGTTAAGCGCCCGATAAAATTTGCAACAATTCAAGTCAAAGGGTTGGTTTCGGAGTTCAATAGGACGGGGTCTTTCATGGTATTTATAGTTTATATTTATTAAAATTTAATAGATATAAACATAGCTTAATATGTATTGATATAGTATGTTTCGGATTCATTAAAGCAAGAAATTTTCTTATTAAAGTAAAAAAATTTCCATAAAACAATTTTTTTCTTGATTGGATTACTGAGCTTTATTAATATTCCGCCTATGAAAAGGCGGGGGCTATGAATGATGAAAGAATAAAAACAAGTGAAAAGCTCAAAGGGTTCTTTTACGTTTTTATCTTGCTGATGGTAATATGGTTGTGTCTTACTACGAGTCTGAGATACGATGAGCTTTTCACGGGCGTTCTTATCAGTTTCCTTCTGGCTGTTTTTCTTATCGGGACATACGTTGGGCTGGGATTTCCCGCTTTTACCCTGAGAAGGTTTTTCTACTTTATCCTGTACATACTTGTTCTGATCAAAGAGGTGATAAAGGCGAATTTCGACGTTGCCTATCGTGTGTTGAGTCCGAAGATGCCTATAAAACCAGGCATTGTTGTGATCAGGACTCATCTGCAGCAGGATATGGCAAAGCTATCTTCAAATGAACAGAGCCTAAAAAAGTTGTGTTCCTGCGTAAGGGTGGGAACGGAAGAAGGAGACCTTCGCAATGCTTGATACGATTTTTTTTATAATAGTAGGAGCAGCGGCTTTTCTCTGCATTATCAGGTTGATCAAGGGGCCGACCGCTTCCGATAGGGCTGTTGCTCTGGATACGGCATCTACGGTAACTACCGCCGTGCTTGTCCTATTGGGTCTTTTCTTCAAGAGGTATGTCTATCTCGATGTCGCTCTTGTTTATGCGGTATTGACGTTCATAGGATCGGTTGCAATAGCCAGATTTCTGGAAAGGGGAATATAGTTGCACGTCATCATTGGGAAGGTGTTTGTCGGAATCGGAGTGTTTTTCCTTTTTCTGGGAAGCTTCGGGATCTTGCGACTTCCCGATGTCTATAACAGACTACAGGCAGGGACAAAATGTACGACCTTTGGTTCGTTCTTTACCGTCGTCGGAGTTGGAATCATCGAGCCTGCCTGGCTATGGAAAACGCTTGTCATAGCGGTGTTCATTCTGCTCACCAACCCGATTTCGAATCATGCACTTGGCAGGGCATCGAAAAAGATAGGTGTTCCTCTGTGCGATAGGAGTGTAGTCGACAGGTCCGGGGAATTCGGACAGTACATGGAGAAGAAATGATACTCGTTGTGATTCTGATCGTTTTGATGCTCGTGGCGGCTGTTGCCGCTGCAATATTCAAGGACCTTTTGAGTGCAGTCATCGCTTCATGCATCGTAAGCCTGATTGCAGCGATTCTTTTTTACTTTCTTCAGGCGCCGGATGTGGCGATGGCCGAGGCATCGATAGGAGCCGCTCTCGTGACGGCGGTATTCGTAATCGCTTTGAAAAAATCAAGCAGGTATGAAGAATGAGGAAGTTTCTTGCAATTGTGCTGCTCTTGATATTGGCGGTTGGAATAGCCCAATCGATCGGTAAGATTCCATTCGGTACGTCAAAAACAAAGGTTGGCAGGTACTATATCGACAACGGTGTCGAAGAGACCGGTGCGACCAACATTGTAACATCGGTTGTTGTCAACTACCGCGGATTCGACACGCTCGGCGAGGTAACGGTTCTTTTCGTCGCCGCGCTTGGATTGGGGGCGGTGCTGGCTCTAAAGAAGAAAAAGCAGGAGAACGATGAGCTGGAGAGAGCGAGTCTCGTTCTTACCAGCGGCTGCAAGTTTCTCTTTCCGTTCATACTGCTCTTTGGCTCTTACATATTCATACACGGGCACCTAACACCCGGCGGAGGGTTTCAGGGTGGTGCGGTGATAGCATCCGCGTTCCTTCTTATTTACCTTGGATGCCGGGAGAGAAAGATAAACGAGAATGGCGCAAAGGCAATAGAGTCTTTGAGCGGGCTGCTATTTGTTGTAATAGGCCTTATTGGCCTGGCCGTAGGCGGCTACTTTCTATTGAATTACCTGCCGAAGGGCATTCCTAACACCCTTTTCAGTGCAGGCATCATTCCTATTATATACATAGCAATAGGTTTCAAGGTGGGTGCCGAGCTTACAGGGATCATAGACAACCTGATGGAGGCGGAAGATTGACTTTTCTGGTGGACCATATCTATTATATAGGCTGTTTTGGTTTGATCCTGATAGGGATGTACATAATCCTGGCCAAATCGAACCTCATAAAGGTAATCATCGGCCTGAGCATCCTCGATACCGGCGTGAACCTTCTGCTCATCGCTATAGGGTACATAAACGGGGGAACGGCTCCTATCTTTTCAAGGCCCGGTATCGAAGCGAATGGTATGGTGGACCCCGTGCCGCAGGCTTTGGTGCTCACGGCGATCGTCATCGGTGTTGCCGTCCTGGCCCTGGCTCTTTCATTGGCAATCAGATTGTATAGACATTACGGGACATTGAACCTCCGTAAGATTAAGGGGCAAAAATGGTGAATCCTGTACTCTTGATTGCTGTCCCTCTGGGGTTAGCTTTTTCTATTCCTTTGTTCGGATTTATTTCCCGAAGGATAGAGAAATATATTCCTGTCGCCGGTATGCTGTTCAACCTTGTCCTTTCGATAATTCTCGTTCCAAAGGTGCTTCAATCTCCGATCGTAATCAGTATCGGCGGATTCAGGCCTCCGTTCTGTATAAACCTCGTTGCAGGCACAGTGGGGGTTTTTCTTTCGGTTGTAATTGCCGCAATGGGGTTCCTCGTTTCAATCTATTCACTGAGCTACATCAAAGAGGGAGCGACGGAGAAATATCACATGCTTTTCCTTTTGCTCCTCACCGGAGCAACCGGTGTCGTTCTGACGGGTGACATTTTCAACCTGTTCGTTTTCTACGAGATCCTATGCATCTCTTCCTATGCGCTGGTGGCCTATCCTGGCAGCAGGGAAGGAATCGAGGCTGGTGTGAAGTATCTTATTCAGGGCGCGCTCGGGTCGAGCCTGGTCTTGATTGCAATAGCACTCATATACGGTCAATTCGGTACCCTCAACATGGCTGATATTGCGAGAAATATTTCGTCTATACATTCGATGAATATATTCTTGCCGTTTGTGCTTCTCATTGGAGGTCTTGGCATAGAGGCCGCGATCTTTCCTCTCAATGCCTGGCTGCCCGATGCGCATTCCTCGGCTCCCTCTTCGATAAGCGCTATTCTGTCAGGGATCGCTATCAAGATAGGAGTTTATGCGATAGCAAGAATGGTTTTTACCGTGTTCGGGATTTCCGACACGTTCCTCTTCCTCGTCACTCTGGGATTGATAACGCTTCTCGTAGGTGAATTGTCGGCATTCAAGCAGCAGAATATAAAGCGGATGCTGGCCTATTCGAGCATCGGGCAAATCGGGCTTATAGTCTTTGCATTGGGGATTGCCACGCCGGGCGGCGTCGCAGGAGGGCTTTTTCAGATCCTGTCACATGCACTCAGCAAGGGGCTTCTCTTTCTCGCGGTCGGATATATGATCTACAGGACGGGGTCGATGGAGATTTCAAGTCTTGCTGGTATGGGAAAGAGGATGCCCTTTACGTCGCTTGCGTTTACCGTGGGGGCATTCTCGCTTGTGGGCCTTCCCCCGTTCATCGGCTTTTCGAGTAAATTCATGGTGATAAAGGCCGCGATGGCAAAAGGCAGTGCTATTTTTGTCGTGCTTGCTGCGCTCGTTTTGTTCGCCGCTATAATAGAGGGAGCTTACTTCTTCAGGGTTGTTCAGATTATTTATTTCAAGAAGTCCGACAATGCGCTGAAAAGGGAAGAGGCTCCGCCGACGGCCATTATTCCGATTGCCATTTTAGTGACTTTGATAATTGTTATAGGAATCTATCCGAATTTTTTGATCGGCCTCTTGAATTCGGCGGGCAGTGAGTTCCTGAACAGGGTTCAATATATAAGGGGTGTGTTAGGATGAGCCTAAGGCTTTATCTCATAGTGGCTTTTGGTGGGACATTCCTTACCTACTTTGCTGGGAAGATTGCCGCCCGTCTAAGGAACCTCCTCGCCGTTCTGGTTTCTCTCGCCGTACTGGTGATGACCATCTTGATGTACGGGAAACCGCTTGAGGAAACGCTTCATTTCGGTCTTTTCAACATGCCTTTCGTACTCAGGCTGAATATGCTTTCCTGGTTCTTTGCTATTACAATAGCCGGCATAGGCTTTTTGGCTGTGATTTATTCACTGAGGTACATGGAGCACTACGAACG
>NATK01000116.1 GCA_002085285.1 Candidatus Latescibacteria bacterium 4484_7 | reverse complement strand
TATGCGAAGTTCTATCTCGGCATGTACACTAGCAAGTTCTTCAATCCTGTCGCATGGTGGCGCTTCATCACGTTCAGAAGTGAGTACAACAAGATCTTCAAGGCACTGAGTGTGTATACTTCCTCGTTGTTTCGGCGAGTTTTCCATCTGAAGGGGAGAGCCAGGGGCGTATCTTCAACATCACGTGCCGGCGCCTCGGGCGGCTCTGGAGAAAGTGCTTCAGTCATCAAGAAAACATCGGCTGTTACCGGCAGCAGTCTCGCTTTTAACGACGATTTCCTCGAGGCATTCGAGGCGATTACAGCGCGGTCGAGCCCCATACTTTTCGTCTTTGGCGAGAACGACAACTTCAAGTGGGAATTCTACAGCGAGTTCGTAGAGAAGTACGAGGACGAGTGGAAGAGAGCAGAGCCCTTTGTCAGTATAGAGATCGTTCCGCACGCAAACCACATGTACACCCTGCACGAATGGCAGGACAGGATCGTGGAGTTGTGCCTCGAGTGGTTCGCCCGTGAAAGGGTTCATTGAGGAAACCAGAGCGAGGGCATGATCCCTGCCCATTGGATCAAGGATGCCCGATCAACCGATCCTGCGTCGCTTCACATGCTCAATCGATTCCAAGCTTTTTCTTGACGAGTTCGAGGATGCGTTCGTCTTCCTTCGTTTCGAGTCTTTCTACGGCTTCGTCACGGTCCATGTAGCCTTCTCTAACGAGGTTGGCCAGCTCATAGGCGTATGGGTGGAATCCCAGCCGCTCCCTGTGGATCTTTATCCCGAATGTGTTGAGCAGACAGTTCGTGGAGTTTGGATCGGTATCATCGGGTTTCCTCCAGCCAAGCTCTGCGATCTCTTTGATTATCTTCTCCTCGTCGTACTCGAGGAACGCCATGGGACTTACGTTGTAGGGGAACCTATCCTCCATGGTGAAGTGCTCTTCTGTGAGAAAGTACTGGAGAATGTCGTCACCGACTATCTTTCTCATAGGTTCGAGGAGCACCTTTTGCATGCTGCGTATCATTGATGGATTGTTCCTGAATATCGACGCCTCGACCGGCGCCTGCCCGGGCGACCATCCGTAAGCGATGAAAGGAATATTCTTCTCGATGGCGAGTCTCAGCGATATGAACTTTATTATCCCCATGCAGGTCGTGCAGATCGTGCTCGCTCGTTCAAGAGTCTTCCTCGGGTAGATATCCGAGTCCTTGGCTGTGCTGAAAAGTGTCCTTAGAATGTCGAAGCGCGGTTTGTAGATGATCAAATCGACTCCGAGTTTCTCTACGACGTTGTTGATGTTTTCGATCGTCGTGGGGGAAATGAAACCGTTGTCCATGGTTAGAGCGAGGATCGAGAGATTGTACTTTTCCCTCAACACCTTCAGCGTGTATGAGGAGTCTTTGCCTCCGCTGTATGCCATGAGTGCGTCATAGCTCCCTGCGCGTTTCTTCTCCTCGAGCAGCTTATCGAATTTGTTGCGGTACTTTGTCATCGCCTTTTCGAGCTTTTCGTCTCCACGATAGGACCTGCAGAAGTTGCATATCCCTTCCTCGTCGAATTTTATCCCGGGGAATGTCTCGGGAAGCCCGCACCTTTTACATCTCTTCATTTCTTTTCCTTTCTTTTTTCAGCGCCACTGCTCGGCAGGGCATGTAATCAGGGAATATTGTCGGGTACAGGCGGCATCTGTCTTAGATGTTCCGTCGCCCTGTATTTTCTCTCGAGGTCCCCCCATGCCCTTTCCAGTTGATCCATATCGAGCTTTAACGACTTCGCCACCGTCTCCTTGTCGATGTTGTTCTCCATAGCATACAGGATCATGTCTACGGTCTCATATGGGAGCCTGAAATAAAATTCCTTATCGCTCACCTCGTAGCTGTACGTATCGGGACTCGGTGTTCTCGAGAGGATCTCTTTTGGTATGCCGAGATATTCGCCGAGCTGATATATCTGGTCTTTGTAGAGCGTGGAGAGAGGCTCGATGTCGACACCGCCGTCTCCATACTTGACGAAGAATCCCTGTACAGCCTCGGACCTGTTCGTCGTTCCGCAGACTACGTAATGTCTCTTCTCTGCCTCGTAGTATAGCTGTGTCATCCTAGTGCGCTGCTTGATGTCGTTCGCCGCCATCATCCCTAAGAAATCCTCGTGAGGCAGCCTTGCCTTGAGCACCTTGCCGTCCTCTGTCTTTACTTCGAGGTAGTAGACGTTCAGGGTGCTCTTTTCGAGCAGATCCTGGGGCAGAGACAATCTAAATTTGTAACCGCCGCTTATGTCGGGGAAATGCTTCTTTACGATGCGGTCGCGTTTTTCATAGACGCCGAAGCTCTCCAGCATAGGCGTGATATCGACCTCTTCGTATTCGATCCCGAGATTTTCGGCCATGAGCCTTCCCAGCTCCCTGCTCAAAGGGCTCGAGTCGGCTTCGGGAAGAAGTACGCCGAACACCCTTTCCGCTCCGACGGCCCTTACCGACAATGCAGCCGCCACGGCCGAATCGATACCACCGCTCAGGCCTATTACGATCCCCTTCATCCTGAAGAAATTCTTCACCTTGTCTCTTATGAATTCTTCGAGCTTCGACGCCACCTCTTCGGTGTCGATCTTCAGAATATTTTTGTTGAATTCCATGAAATTCTCCTTCCCATTCAAGCGAGGTTTTTTTTCGTGATCTTGCCTGTGGATGTTTTTGGCAGCTCTTTTCGAAACTCTATATACTTGGGCATCATGAAGTCTTCGAGTCTCTTGGAGCAGTATGCGAGAATCTCTTTTTCGCTTAGATTCACTCCGTCCTTTAGCACTACGAAGGCCTTGACCGCTTCTCCGAGGAGCTCGTCCGGGACTCCTATCACCGCTGCTTCGAGTACTCCGTCTATCGAATAGAGTACATTCTCCACCTCTTTAGGGCTGACCTTCTCGCCGCGGCTCTTTATGATATCGTCCTTCCTTGCGACGAAGTAGAGAAATCCGTCTTTGTCCATCTTGAAGAGGTCTCCTGTGTAGAGTATCCTTTCCCAGGGATATGGCCCTGGTTTCAACACCTTCTCCGTCTCTTCGGGATTTTCCCAATAGCCCTTCATTACATTGGCTCCCCGGACGACGAGCTCGCCTATGACGCCGGGCTCTGTTATCTGCACTCCCTCGTCATCAACGAGGTAGACCTGCTCGTTTGGCATCCCCTTGCCGACCGAAGTCGGGCGCCTGTCCAGCTCCTCGGGGGGTAGGTAAGAGACGCGTTTGCACTCGGTCAGCCCGTACATCGAGTAGATCGTTGCAGTTGGAAAGAGCTCCTTGAGCCCGATGATGTGTTTTACGGGAAGCGCCGCAGCGGTGTTCGTGATGTAGCGCAGTTGGTCGAAATTCTCGTTCTTCAGTTCTTTCATCTGAAGGAGTATCGCCGATATCGTTGGAACGATCGGCAGTCCTGTCGCCTTTTCCTCCTTTAGGAGCTTGATCACTGCGTATGGATAGAGAAACGACTTTTCCAGCACCACAGTGCCGCCGAACTGTGCCGCCATGATCACCTGATAGAGACCGTAGTCGAATGAGAGCGGCAGCACGTTGAGAATGATGTCGTCTTCCCTGTTCTCGAGGTATGTCGTGATCGAGGTCGATGCGGCGACCATGTTCTGATGCGTCATCATCACGCCCTTGGGATTTCCAGTCGAACCGGATGTGTAGATGAGCGATGCGAGATCTATGTCTATACCTTTTCTTTCAGGTCTTTCTTCGCCCATTCCTTCCAGTGCATTTTCCCATGAGACGATATTTTTCCCCGAGTCGATCGTTTCGAGATCTACACCTCTCGCCTCGCCTCTAACGACGATTGCTTCGATCGAGGGAACGCTCTCCACCGCGGGGAGCGCATTCTTGAGCTTGTTCGCCTGCGTCACCAGCGCCGTGGCACGGCAGTTGTTGAGGATGAACGACAGCTTCTGAGGTTTTGTCGTTGGGTTGACGACGAGAAAGACGGCGTCCGCTTTTAGAATGCCGAAGATCGAGACAACGACCTCCCAGCCGTTGTCCATGAATACGGCGACTCTGTCACCGTATTGGACTCCGAGTTTTTTCAGCGCGCCGGCCATTCGGTTGGCCTCGGCGTCTATCTGAGCGAATGTCAAGCGTTCTCCGGCGGCGACTATCGCCGTTTTGTCGGGCAGCCTTTCTGCGCTTCTTTCGAGAAATTCCTGTACAAGCATATCGATAGGTTTGACCGCATCTCGGGGGGACGGATCTGAGATGTGCGAGTGCCCCTGAGCGACCTAGTTCCTCAACCCTTTTTCCTTTCAATGAAGCCTGCGAGCTTCGCTATTGAGTCGAAATTGTCCGGTACCAGTTCTTCGTCCTTCACTTCGATTCCGAATTCATCCTCGACGAACGATACGAGTTCGAGTATGCCGGTCGAATCGACGATCCCGTTTTCCAGGAAAGAATCTTCCTCGTCGATTTTCGCATCATCAGAATCGAAGAGAAAATTCTCCCGAATAAAGTTTCTGATTAGTTCCTTACTGTCCAAGTCGTCCTCCTTGTAAACCGATTGTTGTCAGGTAAAAGTTTTGATTAGAATACTTATTAATAAGGATATAGCAAAAAAGAGGCCACCGAAACCAAATTATTTTTTCACCTCGGTTCAGTATAGGTATACGAAAGGGTTGTCCCTTTTTTCCTCGCCGATCGTCGTCGGTTGTCCGTGTCCGCAGAATACCTCTGTTTCGTCCGGCAGCTTGAAAAGTATGTCTTTTATCGATTTTGTCAAGTCATCCATGTTGCCGCTGTAAAGATCGGTACGACCGACGCTTCTTCTGAAGAGGGTGTCACCGACTATGACGAATTTTTCGAAGAGGATCGATATCCCCCCTATCGTATGCCCCGGGGTATGAAGAATCTTGCCGGTCACACGGCCGAAAGAGATTTCGTCACCGTCTTTGAATGTCTTTGTAATATCCGGTTCTTCTATCGTTCCGAGGCCCCAGAGCGGCGCTTCTTTGATCGATCTTTTGACTATATCGATGTCCGACTCGTGCAGGGCGAAGTCTATACCGTACCTTCTCTGAAGGGCGGCGACACCGCCTATGTGGTCGCTGTGGCCGTGTGTTGCAACGATCATAACCGGTTTGAGGTTTGCCTGGTCGACAAGTGCGGCTATTACCTCGGCATCGGCTCCCGGATCCACTATGATTGCTTCGGCGGTGTAAGGGCAGGATAGTATGTAGCAGTTCGTTTGCAGGGGGCCTACGACACTGCTCGATATTCTTGGCAAGACCTTTTTCCCCAATCTCTTCCTCCGTCTGGCGTGCCAGCCGCTTATCCTGTCGAAACCGGGCAGATAAGCGCTCCGACCGGACAGGCGTATTGGGCCACGCCGCATGATATACATGCAGAGCTCGCGGTCTATTGCAGCCTCGTTGCTTCTTTTATCGTTTACTTCGGTTCGCATTGGTCGATATTGCCTGTCTTTTTCGTTTCCGCTGCGTCTTTTTACGCAAAAAGGCAAAAATTTAGTCTCTCGATCATCTCTTCTTGATGAGTGCGCCAATCACCTTGAACATGATCTTCGGATTGCCCGCTCCGAGCACGAGAAGCATCTTCAGCGGCTTCACGCCCTTTTCGCCTATTATTCCGGGTGTGGAAGTGAGTCTTCTTATCATCCGATCCATTTCGGCGTCTTCGAGGCGGTAGAAGATCTCCGCAGCATGGTAGAAGAGCGTGTTATTTCTGCCGACGCTCTTTTTCCATTTCTTGGTGTACACGGAGAGGCGCCCTGCGGATGTGTCGTTCTTACCGAGCGCTTCGCA
>NATK01000011.1 GCA_002085285.1 Candidatus Latescibacteria bacterium 4484_7 | reverse complement strand
ACTTCTTCGGCTGCGCAGTACGTGAGAGCTCGAAGTCGTCCCTGCCGACGAGAGGATTGACTACACAACCGAGACCCATCCCGCTCTTCACTCCGCCGAGGCACCCTTCGCTGCACGCAAGACACGGCCTCGGATTGCCTCCAACCTCACCGAGATACTTGCCCACAAAGTCTGGGTCGGCTACGAGCGCTCTTCCAACAGCCATGTAATCAGCGTCATAGTCTTCTTTTAGTTTCTCTATATCTTCGAATGTATTTATCCTGCCCACTGAAATGACCGGGATCCGAATACCATTCTTTATCTCCTTCGCCATCTCCCAGGTCTTGCCCTTTGGAATGAACATGTGCTGAAAGAACCAGGGCGGCGTCGAGCATACACTCCCCGCCGTCACGTGTATTGCAGCAGCTCCTCTCTCTTCGAGCCTCTTCGAGAGATTCATCATCTCGGACAATCCAAACCCGCCCGGGACCATCTCGTCGCCGCTAATTCTCACGATGACCGGAAGACTCGTCGCCTCCTTCAGCGCATCGAACACCATGAGCGGAAATCTCACACGATTGTCGAAGTCTCCGCCATACTCGTCCTCGCGATCATTCACAGCCGGCGAGATGAACTGGGCAAGGAGATATCCGTGACCCATCTGAAGTTCCACGGCGTCGAATCCGGCCTTTTCAGCCCTTGCCGCCGCGCTCCTGAACATATCGAGCACCCTGCCGAAATCCTCCGTATCCATTCTTTTTGGAAGAGAGAAAATAGTTGCCGGGTATCTTTGGATTAGCCATCCTGCCCGGATGGTTAAGATGGGCAATCGCCCTCGTATTCGTCTCGTGAAACAGGTCGGTGAGCCTTTTGAGCCCCTCGATCTTGTCATCGTCGTCTATACCGAGCTGGGTTGGAATCTCCCTCAGCCCCTTGTCCATGTACAGGGGTTCCAACGTAACGGCTCCCATATATCTGCTTCTCTCCCCGTAAAATGCAACGTGCCTTTCGTTGACGTTTCCGTCGCTGCTGTACCCCAGCTTTATCGGAGCAAAGACAAATTGGTTCTTGAGTTCGAGCATCATGATACCTCCTCGCCTTCTTGTAAAATAATTTAGTTTATTATATAAACTATTTAGGGGATTTGCAAGGCCGTCGATTCCGAGTCAACAAAATTTTCAACCGGTCTTCTTTACGGCCCGGAGAAGCCTCAGGAATCCTCTGAAGAAGATGTGCTCTGTGAAATCGCCGAAGCCTTCGCCGGCGAGGATCTCCTTCCAGTTTTTCTCGAGATAATCGAATGCATAGCGGCACTCAACCAACTTGAAGGGAATTCGGTAGTAGAAAGGCATATCGGAAAGTACGAACTCGTTGTAGTCGAGTATGAAAAATTCCCCGCCGTCCTTGAGAGCCGAGTACGCGTTGCGTATTATCTCGAAGCGGGCCGAGTGAGGGAATCCATGAAGAACGAACGATATAAATGCCTTGTCGAAGCGACCGCCCAACTGGAGCGGCCTGTCGATTCTCGCGTTGACTATCTTTGCATTCGGGTATGCCGAGCACTTTTTTTCGAATTGCGACATCATCTCGTCCGATATATCCACACCCAATATTTCGCCCTCGTCGGAGAGATAGCTCATCATGATACATGCGTTCTTTCCGGTGCCTGCTCCGAAATCCACTATCCTGTCCGACGGTTCTATCCCCATCAGGGCTATTGCCCTCTTGATGAACGATGAGTATCTGCCGAACGTTACAAGATCGAGCAACAAGTCGTAATGCCTCGCCTCGAATCCCTTTATCTCAACCTTCGAATCGGGATAGTATGGAACCATTTCATTTCTCCTGTCGTACTCCTTAAGCATTTAACATAATCTTGAGCTTCACTGCCACGTGATTTTCGACCGGCCTGAATGGGAACAGCGCAGACGATTCTTCATCTCTGATCCATCCTTTGTTCCATACGACGAAGAGATCGGTACCGGGGCGGATCGTCCAGCGGAATCTCGCATTGAGGCCGATATCGTCTGACTCGGTGTCGTACTGCAGATAATTCGATATGTTCATATCCGGGTTGAATGCATAGACCATCTTCAGTTCCATCACTCTCTGAACAAAGTCCCCCTCGGGAAGGTAACCGAAATCATTCTCCAATGTGATTCCCAGATGCAGATGCGATGCAAACGTGGTTAGATCGAGCTCCGTTTCCCATTGGATGAGAGAGCCCGTATAGAATCCTCCAAACCAGACCCTCGAGCCGGCTACAAGCGGCCTGTGATCGGAAGATTCCGCCTCGATCCGAAAGCGTTTGAAATGGTAGCTGCCCGGGGGAAGAGTAACTCCTTCTACAACTTCGAACGGTTCATCTATCGAATCGAACTGTGGTACGATATTGAACTCGAAGTGCTCACCGGACTCGGTCTCGACATTTAACGGAGCCATGAACACCCGCCACGACTGCACCTCTCCGTCGAGTCCGGTGATCACGTGGGCGAATGTCTCAAAGTAAAACTGCCTCGCCCAGTCGAGGCGTCTACTCTTGGGCCGCGGCTGAAACGCCCCGCCGAGTATGTACCACCTCGTGCCCGGTCTCGGCAAAAATCCGAGCGCCGGATTCAAACGATCCCCGAATTCACGGTAGATGAACGATACATCCCAAAGGTCGTTCGGATAATCCAGCTTGAAGCCGTAGCCGTGATGATTGCCTCCTGTGGAATCGCTTACGCTCTCTGCGAACCAGCCGCCCACGGAGAGATTCTTGTCTCCACGGAAGGTCGAAGTCTGCCATAGAGCATCAAGCCCGCCGAGCCAATTCGCCCTTCTGCCCTCTGGATCGCCGTGTGTCGCAATCGTCCCTATGGTCAAATGATCCCCGATATCGCACGTCGCCCTACCGGCAAAAAGATTTGTCCTACGGGTGAGAGGAGTCTCTCTCGTCGTTACATCGAGCATGGCGACATTCCACGAACCTATACGGCCGAGGACACGCCCACCGACGTCTATCGGCACCTCTTCGCTCTCATATAGACCGATTCGACGCGAAAAGAACGGTATGAAGTCCCTGCCCAAACCAGAGCCGAAACCAAATATATCGGAGCCTTCGAGAAAAAAGGCTCTCTTCTCTGGAAAGAAAAGAGGAAAGCGGGTGAGATTTATCCGCCTGTTGTCCACTTCCGTCTCGGCAAAATCGGTGTTCGCCGTGATTGCAGCCGTGAGGTCGGAAGTGATGTTGTAAGAAATGTCACCGCCAATGTCGCCTGTGCAAGTATGAGAATAACGGTATTCCTCCCTGTCCGCCCTCGCTATCCCGTAAGGAACGATCGTGATGCCAAGACCCTGTTTTATCTCACCAACACCTTCGAGCACGCCGGCCCTGCGGAGATCGGGAAGCCTCGCATCGAGGCTCGTGCCGCACCACCTCAAAACGGTCCTTTTCCTCGCAACCCTGCGCTCGATATTGAAACCCCACCTGTCGAGGTCCGGTGAGAACCTCAGGATATACGCAGGAATCTCTATCTCCGCGATCCAGCCGTTTACCGTCCTTGATGTCTTAGCCACCCATGTACCGTCCCAATCGAACGAGACGTGCTCAGGCCCCATCACCAACCCATCGGCCCTCGCCCCTGCCGCATTGACCCTGAAGTAATATCCCCTTCGCCCGTCGCCGAAAGTATCGAGCACGAATGCTATATTGTCATCACCATCCATATCGCCATCGCGCTGCATCGTGTGCGCCCTAATCTTTCCCGGCCGGGGATCGAAGCATCTTACTCCGATCCAGAGGCTCTTCTTCGTTGAGAGAATTAAAACCTCTGTGTGAAACGGAGTCGATTCACCTGGGTGAGGCTCCTGCTGGGTGAGGTCCGAGATACGACCGGCGCTCCGCCACGCCGCCTCACTGAGCTTTCCATCAACGTGCAGAGAACCCGATACGTGGCTCGCTTCGATTATATTTATCGACTGAGCAAACGCAATCGACGAAGAAACCATCGCGATGCCTATCACCATCAAGGCGGCGAGAATCGACGCGTAGATCGGTCGGCTATTTTTGAGAAAAAACCCCTTCACGCACTCAACCCGTCCTGGAGATTCAGAAACTTCCGCCTATAGCAACTCCGGGCAAAACAATATATCCGTCACCCTTGTAAATCATATTGATCGTTGGCCGGACAAAAAATCCACTGTAAGACTGATACTGATAACCTATGGAATAGATTCCAAGCCATGTTCCAGAAACTTCATCCCAGTTCGAAGCATTGGCATAATCGGCGCCGGCGGAAATGTACAGGCCGTGCCTGTCACCAACCGGTATAAGAGACAGGTAAATCGGAAAAAGACCTACGCCGCCTTCGCTCACCGCAAAACCCATCGCTCCGACGCCTATTCCGACCCTATTGAAAAAATATCTCTCGTAGCTCAGGCTGTAGATCAGCGCCTTTCCTCCGAGCTCTCCGCCAATGAGATTGGGCTTCTCATCGCGTATCCCACCAAACGCGGCAATCGGCAGCAGGATGAACGCCGCAACCATAACCAAAGAAACAGCCAACTTCATCATTTGCCTCCTTCCAGAGATAGTAGCCTGATCAATCGCGCAATCAGCGAATTCGGGAATGAAGTTTATTATCTCTGACCATATATGTCGATAAAAAAGACTAAAGAGCGTAAATAGGGGAAAAAACAAGGCGACCCCCCTGTTAATAGGGGTCATGATGTATCTTCCGTTCCCCAAAACGATTCGAAGAGCGTAAAAACACACAGCTTGAAAATTCGTTCATTGCTACACGGGGGCAACTACATCTTTGCCAGTGTAAAAAAGACAGTCTCACCAGAATATCTCTCCACAGTCGTTGCATGTGTGTGGAGTCTTACATCTTTGCGAGGTTCGTAACGAGGTTGTATGTGAACCAGCCGTCCCCCGTTATGAATGCCTCTGGCTTAGCCCTCGAAGAATCGCGCATAATTCCTATGCCGTCTGAGTAGGGCTTGAACGAAACGATCTTTTCATACCTTATCCGGAAAGAATTGTTGTCTCCCACGAAGTATATGTGTTTGTTCGTAACTCCGAGCAGCCCCCTATCGGCATTGACCGTTTCGGTTCTCTCTACAGGACGCCCCCTGAACCCTCCCGTGCGGAAGTAGAGTCCTCTCGCAACTCGGATGCTCACTCCGCTCATTCCACCCTCGTACTCTCTCCTCGTTTTTTGAACGAGGTAGTCAACGCCCTTGAAGACCCAAACGAGTTTCTCGGTCTTCTGCAGATTGAACGGAAGCGCACCTTCCACTTTTATCCGGTCGGGGAGATTGCCGTTGAGAATGTCCCTGAGCAAGGCCCCCTTCACCACTTTTGAGTATGAACCGTGCCTGTCGAGATCCTTCTGGTCGAGCAAAAAGCGGTCTGCAAGCGCGGTGAGACTTTTCTCCTCAGCCTCGGTCAGCATATCGTCTTCGAAGGCTTCTTCGACGGCCTTCTCCCACCCGGATACCACGAGCGATTTGATTTCGTCATCCTTTATAAAGCTCGACGCCTTTATCTCTTCGATTCTGGAATCGATCGAAGAGAGCTTGCTTTCGTCGGGCAGACCGGCAACGAGTGAAACGATCTCCGCCGCTCCTCTCTCGTGTTTCTCTTTGCACTTCTTATGGGCGTGTCTCAAAAAGCCGGCGGGCTTGCCACAATAAATACAATTTCCCATTATCGCCTCCCGAGAAGATGCCTCTTGAGGATTAAACAATCAAATAGTCGAAATTATCAAGATTTTTGATGGGATCTTTCAATGGTGGAGAACGCTGCGGCCCGTCAAAGGAGTACAATTCAAAACAGACTTCATCGAACACCGCGTCTAAAAAGGACTTCTGCGGACGACGAATTCACCAACGTCTGCTCCCACCCTTTCGCCCATCAATTTGCATTTGACAACGAGGAGAAAAAAGACGTTGCCGGATACATCTACAAGTCCCTCGAGATTCCCCTGCCCCTTCGATATCACGACGTCGGAATGAACTAATACGTCTCTGAATTCTTCGGAAGCAGTCTCCCAAACCGCACCCGGGGCATCGTCGCCGGTCGTAATCACCTTCGCTATTCGATCGATCCCCACCATAGATGCATCTTCGATGGTGGCATCGTTTAGGACAGGGCCATTGCGGACAGCGAAATAGATCTCAGAAACGTTTATTTGCTCAAGAAAAAGCTTGTCGAGAACAATCTCACCGCAATTGTCTCCGACGTAGAGAAGCCTATTCGCCCCTTCGAGCTCTTTTCTAAGGCGGGGTGATTCGTCGATTGCGAAGTTCGCGAGAAGCACCCGCTCTATCGTCTCCATCACATCCATCTGATGCTGGGGACCGAAGTCGATGACATTGCCCGCTATTGCGAGCCGCATTGCCGTATCGAAAGGATCGTCGGATTCTTTGACCATCTCCTCGAACTTCGGATACATATCAAGCATCATCTTGTTGTATCGAGCCTTTATCTCTTTATAAGGATCGGGGGCATTCAGCACCTCGCGTATCATCCTGTGCATCTCACGACCAAGCACGGGAGGCGAAACCTCGTAATCGGCCGTCGAAAGAAACTCGAGAAGTCTGCGCATTGCCCGCTCCTGCTCGTCGAGCGGGAGAATTCCCGATTTGAGCAGCCTGAGGAAACTCGCAACCGTACAAGGGATACAATCGAGGGTAACTTTCATAACAGATCCTACGGAAATCGCAATATGCCCGGTCTAATCAATGATTCTCACACCGAGCCGTCCCTGACAGCTCGAATTAACTGCGATACCAGCGCTTCGCGTGACGCGTGGGTTGCTCAATCGGTTCTCTCTTTGTATAGGTTCCTGATGGTCCCTTCCACGAAGGCTTTTACTGCATCGTCGATATTTTCATAATCGGTAAGGATCACATTGAGCCCTGCGCTTTTGAAGCTCTCGTATGCGCCGGCGCCCATCCCCCCTGCGATGAGCACATCGCAATCGCCTATCTCGGCCGCCATCATTCCGTGGCGCGAATCAGCCTCGCGGCCGAAGCCGTGCCTCCCCGCGGGATCGACATGCGGATCATGCTCGGTGAATTGCCGCTGTTGCTGCATGGCGAAATGACCCGTTCCCCTCTCGCGCATCTCGGCACCTACGACCTTGCCCTCTTCGACGGTATAGATCTTGTAGTAGCGAGAACGACCGAAATGCTGGCTTATTATATTGCCGTCATTCGTGACCACCGCGATCTTCACTGCTTACCTCCTTCTTCAGTCCTTTAGCCTTTTACCAAATATTTATAATTGTATAATATAATTACTTCTGCAGCGGTTTTTCAACAACTATCATCGCTTTCCTTATCTTTTCCAGCTTCCGCCGGTTATTCTTCCGCAGAAACCTGATGGCTCAAAAATAAAATGAAACAGCCGCTCCAAAGCGGCAGGAGAAAAAAACAGGCTCCACCTTGAACTTTACCGATTCTTTCCGCTCCCGCCCTTTGCGATGGGGGCTGCAGCTGCAATTGGAAGGCTCTGCATCGAGCTTTACCGATTCTTTCCGCTCCCGCCCTATACTCTTCACCGATAAGTATGCCAGCCACCAACCCAAAGCCGCCTGAGAGAAATAGTGAACATCATCATTGATCCTCGACATGCCGGGCACAAGCGAAATCGCATAGAAAGTGACCTTTGCCGCGGGATTCCTAGAAATCTTTGCCGCGGCTATGAAAGGAACCGCTCCAATGAAGCTGTGCCCGCTTGCACCGTTGTCGTCCTCGAACGGATGCCAGTGCGAATCACCCTCATTCGGCATCGAAGCCCCCAGCGCCCTTTGCAGAAAGAGAAGAGGAGGCACGCCTGCGATATATGCTCTGAGAGACATGCCGCTCCACTCATTGACTGCAGCTCCCATATGAGTATGCCCGAAGGGGCTTGTCAGAAAATAGGCGCCGAGCAGAACCGGAGTGCTGTACCTTGCGTCACCGATAGGTGTGACGATTCTCGAAAGGTCGTCCGTGCCGGCGCTTCGAAGAGACTCCTGATAGAAGTCCTCGAGCCCGCTGTCCATTGAGCTGTTGGCAAAGACTCCGGAGACAGCGATACCGCAACCAGCCCGGAGCAGATTCTTCGAAGAGTAGAATCGCCGCCAATCGGAGGCAATCGCTCCACTTAGGCGGTTAAGGCATCCTTTGCCCTCGCAATGCCCGACCGTCGAATTCACCGCCGATATTTCTGTCGTGGCGCGGCGCATCGATTTTTTCGGCAAGGCACCGAGGGGCGGAGAAATGCACGACAAGGAAAGGGGTTTTCCCCTTACGGCACCGACGGGCGGAGACAGGGGCAGAGAGAACAACAATCCTTCTCCAGCGGCACCGACGGGCGGAGACATGGGCAGAGAGAACAACAATCCTTCTCCAGCGGCACCGACGGGCGGAGACAGTGCCACTAAGAGCAGAAACAAAGCTGCCGAGGCCGAAGCACCTTTGAACGACGGCATCAGGCGACCCCTATAATTACATTCGTTAAGAACGATACCTTTCACATCGAAACGGATCGTACAGCGTCGCCTGGAAAAAGTCATCAATATTGTTCGAGAACTCCATCGGGGATTGGTCGAGCCCTCGGACCATAGAAACAAGGCTTCCATTCGATTTAGTAATTAACTCATAGAAAATTATATGTAACTCCAAGTGCGATCGCCTGCTTTATCTGACGCCTGCTCGATATATCCTTGTCATATAACAATCTGAAGTTCAGATTGACGTCGAAATATTTGGAAATCTTCGCGGTAAAGAGATTGTCCCAGTCGACATCCGTTGCATCCAACGTCTTGAACGCCGAGAAAAGCTCGAGCTTTGATGTAAAGAGCATGCTCTCTGCAACCTTCCAGCTCAGGTCGGTAACAGATTCGGCTCCTATCTCGTTCTTCGTTTTCTCGACTCCAGGCGTCGTCGGGTCATCGGCATACGGCACGGGGAAATCGGTCGTAACGGTCTGCTTGATCGAAAATCCGGCCCTCGTTTTTATGATCTCATTGGGTTTGTAATTGACACCAGCACTTTCACGAAAATACGCCGGGTCAAAGAATGCAGAGATCTGAATCTTCGGGTCTGTCCCGTAGTCGTAACCGGGAGCGAACTGGGTCACACCCATCACGGATACGTAGGGATTGATCAATGGCCACAATTTATACGTAAGTACACTCTCGAACCTTACCTCATCGATCGACTTCCGCGAGCCTTCATCACCTATCTTCGTCGAACCGTAGTTGAACTTGCCCGAATTTGCCCAGTTGGTCTTTTCCTCCTCGCGGACGAATTTGAAATTGAAATTGAGCTGCCAGGCGAAAGAATTTTCTCCTCCCTGAGCCCAGTTATCGAAGCTCGTCTGTGTCAGATTGATGCCGCCAACCATTTCCTTCTGCCAGCCGTATTCAGGCTGCTTCTCCTCGGCCCGGGCTGTTAAGGGGCCGCTGCACACAACCATAGCCGTAACAAGCGCAGTAAAAAGCATTGTCTTGAATCGAATCTTCAAAACTAACCTCCTGGTTTTGTATTCGAAATCTGAAACTAATTCCTATTTAATATTGGTTATTATCATCATTGCGCTCCCGAGTCCATCCTTTTATGGAGCGAATTAAATAAATGGGGTGCGAGTCAACATAAAGACTTGCACCCCCGTTTATCGCGAAGAAATTCCGGATCCGACGATTCGGCACTACAAGTTAAACTTCACCGGAAAGATTACCATCCTATAGCATGCTTATTCTCAGGGCTTCCAGATCTCCCATACCTTCCCTACGAGATCCGGTCCGGGCTTCAACGTGGTATCGCCCGGCGTCCAGGCCGATGGTGTTACCTCACCTGTCTCTCTCACATGCTGGAAAGCCTTGATCTGACGAAGCAATTCATCTGGATTCCGACCCACCTCTGGGGTCAGAACCTCCATCGCTCGAATTACGAAATCGGGATCGATGAGAAAACGACCTCTTATATCTACACCAGCTCCTTCGTCGTATACACCGTACACCGAGCCTATCCTCCCGCCGCTGTCAGAGAGCATCGGGAAAGGTACGCCTCCCTTGAGCATTTTCTCGAGCTCCTCCGCCTGCCATATCTTGTGAACGAAATGGCTATCCGTGCTGACCGAGAGAACCTCGACACCGAGTTTTTTCAATTGATCATACCTGGCGGCGACCGCCGCTAATTCGGTAGGTCAAACAAAGGTAAAATCACCTGGATAGAAGCAGAGGACGATCCACTGCCCTTTGTAGTCGGAGAGCTTCACCGTTTTGAAGCCCTTGCCCGCAATGAATGCGTTGGCCTCGAAATCGGGCGCCTCAGCGCCTACTCTTGCAAGCACCTTCTTCACCTCCTGAGCCGGAGACTCCCCTCCGGAGGTTGTCTCCTTTTCCTCTATGGGTATTATAGGACCCTTTGCAGGCTTTACACACCCATCCGTTTCTTCGCTCATACTAATTCCTCCTTGTATGCCGCTGTGTGTGAGATTACACCTGGGCCCGAGACCGTGTCAATAATAACCGTTACAAATAACCGGGAGCAGGAAGAGACAAAAGGTTAGGTGCCTCCCAGTGTCAGCAAAAGGTATGATCTCTTTCCCGCTCCCTGATCATTATTAATAGGGAAGGCATGCCAAAGGGCTACGAAAAATATCTGTTTATCTTGATAAGGCTGTCCTCATCTACCGAATCGAAGGCGGCGGGTAAATTGGAATCGATATCGAGGACGGCGACAAGCTCATCTGGCCGACCCGGCGAAACGATTGGAACTGCGATTTCGGATCGTGTATCTGACGAACATGCTATGTGGTAAGGAATCTTCGTAACATCGGGAACATTCTGCACTGCAAGCTCCCGGGCGCACTTCCCGCAGACACCATCTGAAAACGGAATGGTGAGACAGCCGTGTTCCCCCTGATATGGACCGACCTTGAGGGTCTCGCCGCCGACATTTCTATAGAATCCAACCCAGTCGAAGCAGTCAAAGGTATGGAACAGCTCGCAGGCGATCGTTGACATGATCGTGATCCGGTCCGTTTCGCCCCTGCAGAGAGAATCGAGAGTCCGCAAAAGCACCCTGTACCTTTCTACCTTGTCGCCCATATATCTCTTTCCTGCGCTACCGACCTGTTTTATACGCCCTCTTGTGCCACTGCCGCCCAAGACCTCTACTGACATCTCATACTAATGCTAAGCCTGCTCGAAGCGGAACCTTCCGCGCGCCTTACGAAAACCACTCTCCGTACAGCTCCGGACGTCTATCAGGGAAAAAGTTTTTCTTCGCAGGTGATTGATCTATCAGCTCAAAGTCGATATCCGCGACGAGAACGTCTTCGGCGCCTGCCGCACCACGAGCCAGCACTCTTCCGAACGGATCGCATATGAACGATTCACCGGCGAAGCGGAGCTCTCCTTCCACGCCGACACGATTTGTTAGGGCGGTGAAGTAGCCGTTCTGAAACGCAGACACCCGCATCTCCTCCTCGAACAATCCATCCGGCCATTCCCCCGCAGCCCCAGCTTGCGGAACTACTACGAGCTGAGCACCGGCCAGAGCGAGGGCACGCATGTATTCGGGGTAGTGTCTGTCATAGCATATCGCAACGCCTATTCTGCCCACTGCAGTATCATAGACGGGCGCCCTTAGGTCGCCTGGGGTATAATAGTCCTGCTCGTGGAACAAAGGGTAATCGGGCACATGCACCATTCTCGTTCTTCCGAGAATTGTGCCGTCCGCATCGATGACGGGTGATGTATCGTAGGTTTTGCCTCGATCCTTTTCGAAGAGGTTCGGAATTACGACGACTTTCAATTCGCGGGCCAACTCTGAAAACGCTTTGGTCGTCGGTCCGGGTATCGTCTCTGCGAGGCTCGACACATCGCCTTGTGCAGGCCTCAGAGGATAGAACGGCTCGAAGGCGAGCTCTGCGAAGACAATGAGCTCCGCACCCTGCGCGGCAGCACTTCTCGCTGCTTCGAGGCCTCTTCGGAGATTGTCCTCTCTGTCTGCGGTCGCCTTACTTTGAACGAGAGCTACCTGCATCATCTACCCTTTTCCTATATGGTTTTTCACCTCGAGGTCGAGCGCCTTGAGTGTAAGCGAAACATCTATCAGAAGAGAAATCGCAGAGAGTATCATTCCCAAAACGCTCAGAAGGAAAAGAACCACACCGAGCTGCTTGAGATTGGTCTTGAAGAAGTTCATCGCGAGAAGCACCGGTATGATGAGGCTGCTTGTCAAGATGCTGAACGATATCGAAACGATAGAGAATCTCAATATCCTGCTTCGATTGTAAAGGATCCTCAACTGAACGAGTTTCTTATCACGCGCCGCACACTGTGGGTTATTGAGCTCCGATAGGATCAGGCGCGACCTGTCGATCGTCCTGCCGAGTCGCTGATTGAGAGACAGAAGCAATAAACCGACTCCCGAAATCAGCACTATCGGCGATACCGAGGAGTGAAGAAAATCTACGAACGAATTGATCGCTTCCATGTCCCCCGATTCCTGCCTTCAGCTTTGAGGTCCCGCATTCCGGCTCGATGCCGCCGGTATGAGGCAAGCCGGCTCAACTTTTTCCGTACTCTCTTTCCATATTACCCGGGGCAAACATTCTTCGACTTAATGTACCGTCCCGGCTCCGTGCGCAACGAGACCTCGGCCCATGCCCTTCAATTAATACATCAAAGGAATAGATAAAAAGCAAGAGAAAATGAGTATGAGGCGCCGCAGAATATGAATCAGTTCAAATATACCCAGTTTTCGATGTGTCCGCTGTCCGTGAACTGCTGACCGTTGCAAGTGAGAGGATCGGCGTCCCGATCCTCTTTCGTTATGATAAATTCGTCTCTGCTCGAAGCACCCCTCAACTCATAGCGGTGGAACACATCGTCAGTTATCGCCTGAAAAAACGATATGTACTTGTATCCGGCAGGTACATGCAGGCCAACGACCATATCCGTAACGGTACCGTCCTCCTTCTGAGACGTGCCGATCTGCTGGCCAGCCCAAACGGTATCGCCTACGAACAGCGTGTCTGTTGGATTCATATGGTACAGGGCCACATCGAAGGCTTCATAACCGAACGGCCTTATGTTCACTGCCGTCCCCTTCCACAGGTCGCCATCCCATTCATCAGTTGTACATATAACAACACCGCTCACAGGAGAGTATATCTTTACCGAATGTCGATCCACACCATCTTTTGGGAAATAGTAGTGCTTCATGCTCCGGCAACTCTCGAAATCGTCCGAATAGTCGTGTCCCTCACCTGAGCGGAACCTCGATACACGCGCGATCTTGCTGAGCTCGATGCAGTCGGATGTGGCGAACTGCGGAATGCCGTGAGCGTCGATGTCATAAGTCTGCCAGGCGGCCTTCGTGCCGAACACCGTTCCTCTTGCCCTAAGGTCACCAGATGCCTCCCATAGGCCGACGAGCGTGTCGCCATTTTCCGTAAAAGCCAACTGGAAGGATATAGTCACCACCCCTCCCCAGTCGCCTGTCAGATGCAGCGAATCCCCGCTGAATGTCCCCGTTCCAGTAAAGGTCCCCTGGGGTCCGTTCAGCGTGAAAGAGGCGTCCGTGCCGTCTTGCTCCAGCTCGAGGTTCCATCTCGGAGCGACACCGAAGATCACGTAGTATGTCCCGGAGTGACCTGCTTCTCCGCCGATATCGGTAACGCCTTCATTCTTCTTGCTGCACCCTGCGGCAGCGACGATAACGGCTAACGCTGCGAACAACGATAGGGCAATAAACCACGTGAAAAGATTCTTCATCTCTACGCCTCACGCATTTTCAACGAATTAAAACAAATTCCAGGAAACCGACCACCTCATTTTCCCTTCAGCCATCCTATTTGCATCGAAACTACACCCAAAATGAAGCCAGCGGCAAAAACTATGCCGAGGAGCAGTATATGGGGCATCGTAAGCCGCCAGAGGAGCACCATCGTATCTACACGCTGAAAATTCTGGAACACTATTATAAGGCCGAGAACTCCGATCACAACACCTACGATCATCTTTGCCTTCGATGCGCCGCTCATAACGACCTCCTTTGTAACTATTCTTTACAAATGGGTGATACTTGATCGAGCAATATTGTACAACAGCCAGTGACTCTAATTACAAGATATTTCGAAGCGTTTTTTACTTGTCATAGATTCAACGCCCGTCGATTGCTTTGACCACTTCGTCGTAGTCGTCGAGCAATAACTTTTCTTTCCTTATTACATCCTCCATGAGAAACATCACTGCGAGGAATACCTTTCTCGTCTCATCGGGATCGAAAATATCCTTGCTGTATATTTCTCTCCTCAACTCGCCGAGCACACTGTTCGGTGATTCGATGATATAGTTCATCTTCGCTATCCTGGAAAGCAACTCCGGATCAAATTCTTTGGCTATACCCGTGTATTTAGCAGTCTCCAACGAGATCATCGAAACCGGTGTCATGCCGAAATTGAAAAGTGTCTGGAATTATTCATGGCTTAGCAGTTCCTATAATTTATCCCCGCGGTAGCGGGCTATGGCCTCATTGAGACGTTCGATGAATTCTTCCGGATCTTCCGGGGTGAAAAGGATCCGACGGACGAGTCCCGCGTCCTTATCGAGGACGACGTGCTCCAGGAAATTGGCCCAGTCGAGCTTCAGCGCCGGGCGAAAGTCTTTGAGGTGCAGGTCGCCCCTCATGAGCCCCTTGACCTCGGACTCCGATATCTCCACCCGCTCTATGTGCTCGAACGGGATCACCATCAAGCCGAACATCGTGTCAAACTCGACGCGATTCCCGAATATACTGTACTTCTGCCAGAGATTCTTTGCCGTACTCTCCGAGGTGTACAACGGTTCTTCAGACACATCGACCTCCTTAAAACCTCAAACCTCCAAGAATGGCAAAGCTGCTGTTCGTAACCTCGAGAAGATCGATTTCATAATTTCCGCAAAATCAATCCGCCGCTGATAGCTTTTTCAGAACCATTTTTGGCTCAAAATCCCATTCGCACCATATCAAACCATCCATTTAACGTCCAGAAAAATTGAATGTTCTTATTCCATGCACTTACCAGAAAGAGACACTAACGATAAAGTTTGTCTTTCTTTTCCCCAAGTTGGTATGTCTATAGTGGACCCCTTTGTCAAGACAACTGTCTCTCCGATTTAAGGTGGGAGAGTCTCACCTGATTTCTTTCTGGCCGGCCGGTCATGCTGCACTCCTGAGAGAGCCGTTGTTGTAGACTTCTGCCGGTGTCCTGCCGCCGAGCGACTGATGAGGCCTCGAGTTGTTATACCAGTTGAAGTAT
>NATK01000115.1 GCA_002085285.1 Candidatus Latescibacteria bacterium 4484_7 | reverse complement strand
TCCGGGACTCGACACCGGGTTCGACATGCCGGTGCATTCGGTAAGAAAAAAATAGGGGACGGAAGATACATAAAGACCCATAGTAATATGGGGGTCACCTTGTCCATTCCCATTCCCGTGGGTAAGGAAGAAAATTTATATGGCAAAATATAAGAATTTGTGATATATTCTTCTTCGAGGAAGAGTACCGAACGAATGATAGTGAACTACTGCCTTTATCTGAGGAGAAAGGGTTTTACCATCTTCCGCGGTGGAAGATAAGAGGAGGTTTTGTTTATGAAAGGCAGTAAATGGATATTGATCCTTATGGCATTCATTATCGTGCTGCCTCTTTTTGCATCGGCACAGGATGAGTATGCTCTGCCTCTCGAAAAGAACATCAACCCAGGCCATTCGAGTATCAAATACCAATCTATCATTTACAATTTCTATGCAGTAGAGGGTTGGCATGTTAGATTCGAGACGATCGACAGCAAACATGTAAGATTGGTTTTGAAGCCATTAGGGGTGAATGTCCAGCCTTATGAACAGGTTTCTGTGCAATGGAACTCTTTCCCGGGAGTGCTTCTTCAGGTCAGCACCTCGGGTGAGAATTCGTTCATCCTTGGAACGGAAACGGGATATGCAGAGAAGTAGGGGTTAATTTATTTTACGGTATATCAAGTTTTTTAACTTGTAGCGGATCAGCAGAAAAAAGGGACTCTTTTTTATCTTTAAGCGGTGACGAACTTTTAAGGTGACGTTAAGTTTCAGCGCGAGATTGTTCTTTTTTCGTATGGACAAATACGTTCGAGAGATATATTCCGGCTCATCATGCGATGGGACCTATTCGATGAAAAATCCCTGATGTTTTAAGACTGGTCCGGTCTGCTTCTGCTCATCTTGCTATCAGGGATCCTTGGCGATACAAAGATTGTTTTGCCTCGTTCCACGGAGGCGGCACCGGCTTTGGACCTCCTCGGCTTCCTTACGTATCTTTTTTCTGTGTAGATGACAGGCACCATTGCGGAATGTTTCGCTTTGCTGAAATAAGCAGCTATCTCCGCAGCCTTCTCTATTATGACCTTGGGCGTAGAGGAGGTAGCTCCTTTCAGGATGACATGGGATCCTGCAACACCCTGCGCGTGGAACCACAGGTCCCTTGGGGAAGCGTACCTGTGGGTGAGGAGATCGTTTTCCTTGTCATTCCTTCCGACAATAACCTTGTGCTTGTCGTCGAGCTCGAAGACCCTGAATCTCTTCTCCGAGCTTTCCTTCTTGACTTCTTTGCTCCTTGTCTTCATCAAAGACGAGGCGGCAGAAACGATTTCGTATGGGTCCGTCATATTTTCTACATCAGCGATAGCCTTTTTCTTTTCTCTTATCAACCGCTCGATCTGTTTTCTTCTCTCCCTCATAACAATGATGCCCCTCTCACCCTTCCGCGCCCTGTTGAAGTAGTCTTTGATGTTGGCATCTATCGATCTTGACGGGTCGAGGGTTATAGTTATGTTCTTTTCACCCGACAGATCTTTTACTGTGATGCTCTTCATGCCGGTCCTGAGAAGATGCCTGTAGGTGGCGAGGAGATTTCCCATGTGTCTGAAATCTCTCGCCCGCGACGCCGCATCTATGTCGCGCGATAGGTTAACTTGAATGCGCTCGAGCTTCGCCAGCTCCCTATGCATCGATCTTGTAAGCCTTTCCCTGAGCATGGCGGTGTACGAAGGCATGGTGACGTTGTCGTACCTTTCCAGCAGAGCGTCATAGACAGAGCCGAATTTCTTTCCCTCAAGATTTACAGGCAGTTCGATCGGGTAGATTACGGATATGCCTCTTTCACCTTCGTTCGGGAAGTCATACATATGCCAGCGCCAGTCGTTCCTTTCCATCGATTCAGCGATCTCTCTGATTATTTCTGCGGCTGCATCCGGATCGCCTTTGGCTTGATCGGCTATCGCCGTGGCAAGAACGGGATCGATGCCGGAAATATTACTTACGAGCGAGGCGGCTAACTTCTTCTTTTGTTTCCATGCCAATGTGTGCTCGGGAATCTGAGCCTGTTTTTCTTCGCCGATTTCCTCCGCATCGGATCCAGGCAAGGCACTGCCGGTTATTTCTTCGGGGTGAAGCAGGGAGAAGGATTTTTCTTTAAGTGCGGAGACGTCGGTTTTGGCACCGCGGCCTGAGCCGAGAGGAAATGTCTCGACATGAGTACCTTCGTGCTTATTTCTCACGCTGACCCTCGCCATATGCGGGATTAGGCAGATCGACATCTCGAATTCGGACCGTTTTCCCCACTGGTCCTCTCTTGCAAGATCGATCTCCAGTGTCCTGTCGAAACCGATAGGCCTTACGCCCTTCACGACAGCTCCTCTTATAGCAGATGTCGACATTGACTCCGAAAGCCCCGGAGCAATTGAGTCATCGGAGAAAGCGATATCCACCGAACTCTTCAGCCTCACTATATTGATAAATGAAAAGGGTGAACCGGAAACCTCGATCGAGACGGCATCCGGGTAGCTGAAAACATCTTCGATTGATGCGTTCTCCAAAAGGCTTCCCATCTCGTTTGCGAGTGCGTATACAGACAGAGCATTCATCGCACAAATATTATGTTGATGGTGAGCGGGTGTCAAACCCAATGATTTTTTTGACTGTTTCGATGTGCAAACATCTTTGACATTTTTCCCTGTTGCTATTAAGATTCAGCGTGCGTATTCAAGGGGCGTGCAAGATTGCAAAACCGGGAGGATTCGTTTTGATATACAGCATGACAGGGTACGGAAAGGGGAGTGCCGAGTACGACGATCGCCTCATCACCGCCGAAGTGAAAACGGTTAATCACAGGTTCCTCGAGATTTCATCACGGCTGCCGAAGTCATTGGCAGGACATGAGGGCGAAGTCGAGAAGATCGTAAGGAAGAGGCTAAAGCGCGGGCACGTCTATGTTAGCATATCGGTGGATAGAGGGGCGGAGAATCAGAGTGTCGCCATCAACATGGAGCTCCTATCAAACATATACAAAGAACTCAAGGCATTCGCCGTTAGGGAGGGGATCCCCGGTCAGATAGACATGAACACACTCCTTTCGTTCCCTGACATCATCTTTTCCGGCGAGGAAGAGGTCAAATCGTCCAAGCTGTGGGCTGCTGCGAAAAAGGCGCTCAATGCAGCTCTGAGGGAGTGTGTCCAGATGCGGATCAACGAGGGCGAGGAACTTGCCGCCGGTGTGAATAAGAGGATCGATAGGTTGTCGAGGATCGTTGGTAGGATAGAGAAGAAGTCGCCGGCTTTGAAGCGTAAGGCGTTCGAGAGGGCGAAGCTGAGAGTGCAAAGGCTTCTCGAGGGTACCGCAGAGCTGGATGACGGAAGGTGGGCGGTGGAGGTGGCATTGATGGCCGAGAAGAGCGACGTAACGGAAGAGATCGCCAGGTTGAAGAGCCATCTCAATCAGTTCAGGGATGTGATGAAGAAGGGTGGAGAGGTCTCGAAAAAGCTCACGTTTCTTCTCCAGGAGATTCACAGGGAAGCAACGACGATGGGCAACAAATCTGTAAACGGCGAAATAGTCAAATCGTGTATGGAAATCAAGGAAGAGGCTGAAAAGATAAGGGAGCAGGTTCAGAACTTCGAATAGGAATAGCCTCAGGATGGTGAATGATGCTTTTGAATATTGGGTTCGGCAATGTGGTCGCCAAAGACAAGGTTGTGGCTATAATCAGCTCGGATTCTTCCCCGATGAGAAGGTATCGAGAAGAGGCAAGGCAGAAGGGAAAACTCGTTGATGCCACTCAGGGGAGAAAGACGAGGGCGATCATAGTCACGTCGAGCGACCATGTGATACTATCCGCTGTTGCAGTCGAGACGATTACGCAGAGATGGAAAGAAGAGTAGGTCATCCGTGGGGAGGTGGCGCGATCAGAATCGAGAGGCATCCGTTCGTAGTGGTGATTTCAGGTCCTTCCGGCGTGGGCAAATCGACCGTCGTAGAGAGGCTTTTAGCCATCGATAAGAGCTTGAGGCTCTCGATATCGCTTACGACGCGAGAGCCAAGGCCCGGCGAAGTGGACGGCAGGGAGTACCATTTCGTCTCGAGAGAGGAGTTCATGAGGGTGAGGGACGAAGGCGGGTTCCTCGAGTGGGCCGAGGTTTACGGGAACTATTACGGCACGAAGAGGAGCATGGTGGACGAACTTCTGAACAACGGTTTCAATGTGCTCCTCGAGATAGATGTTCAGGGTGGTATGAGCGTGAGGGAACGGATGAAAGACGCCGCCATGATCTTTCTCGTGCCGCCGAGCATCGACGAATTGGTCAGGAGACTCGACAGGCGGGGAACAGACAGCGAAGAGGTGATACGCAGGAGATTTGAAAATGCGAAGAGGGAGATCGAGCATTTCCTCGAGTACGACTACATCGTTGTGAACGAGGACATAGACGAATGTGTCAAACACGTTTCTCTCATCATAAAGGCAGAGACGTTGAGAGTCGAAAGAGCCGATGCGGAGTTTTAGCAGGCTTGAGTCGAGTCGAAAATTCTCGTTGATTAAATTGAGCGGATTTGTTAATAATAGATATACTTGGATTCAGCGAAGGCGTTTTTCTGCTTCAGGCGGCGAGAGCGCCTGTCGATTCTTCATGGTGATGACAATCAAGAATATTTAAAGTGCGGGGGAGCTTCTATGGACATCAAGGCAATGGAAAAGATACTGGAAAGGGTGCCGAACAGGTATGAGGCTGTGAGGATAATGGCGAAGGATGCCCGCAGGATCAATTTGCTCATAAGACTTTCAGGCGAGGAAATAGACGAAAAACCTACCACTATAGCGATGAAACGCCTCATCGAGGGGAAAGTGAAGTATAGGTATGTCAACCCCGAGGAGGAAAGCTAAGGATAAGGAGGGGTTGTTCGGCAAGAGGGTCCTTCTTATCGTCACTGGGGGTATCGCTGCGTACAAATCGGCTCTACTCACACGCCTTTTAGTAAGGAGCGGGGCTGAAGTCCGCGTCGTGATGACCGAGGCGGCAAAGAGATTCGTTACTCCGCTGACATTCGAAGTCCTTTCGGGCAATCCGGTTGCCGACGACCTGTTCGCTCCACACACGGAGCCTGAGATAGAGCACATCGAGTTGTCCGTATGGGCAGAACGGATTGTGGTAGCCCCTGCAACGGCGGACTTCATAGCAAAGAGCGCGCTTGGGATCGCGGACGACCTCGCCAGCACTACAATCGTATCATCGAGGTGCCCCGTCTATTTCGCACCTGCGATGAATCAGGCAATGTGGCGAAGCCCCACAACGAAGAGGAATATAGAGACGCTGAAAAGGGACGGCAGGTTCGTCATAGAGCCGGGAAGCGGAGATCTGGCGTGTGGCGAAGAGGGCCCGGGAAGAATGGCCGAGCCAGGGGAGATCGTCGATGTCATAGAGTCTTCGTTCGGGCGAGGGGAGCTGCAAGGGATCAGGGTGCTTGTCACTGGAGGCAGGACGGAAGAGGAGATCGATCCGGTCCGATATATCTCCAACCGTTCATCGGGCAAAACGGCATTTGCGATCGCAGCCGAGGCGAAGAGGCGAGGTGCGGTAGTCGAGCTCATCCACGGACCCGTTGATGTGCCGCCGCCGGACGTCGATGCGGCGAGAGAGGTAAGGAGCGCCGCACAGATGGCAAGAGCCGTTAAGAGGGCTTTTCCGAAAGCGGATATCCTCATCATGGCTGCAGCCGTCGCAGACTTTACTCCCGAAAGAAAAAGCAGAGGCAAGATGAAGAGGGGTGAAGAGGTGGTTTCCATAAGGCTCAAACCGACGACGGATATTCTCGCCTCGCTCAACAAGAGCGACAAAACGAAGGTGGTCGTCGGCTTTGCACTCGAAGACGAAGAATCGGATAGAAAGGCAATGGAGAAGTTGAAGACCAAGGGGTGCGATTATCTCGTTTTCAACCGGATAGGACCCGATACGGGATTTTCGACTGACACGAACTCTGTCGTCATCTACGGAAGGAGGGGCAGGATCGCATCGACCCCCATCGTGAGCAAGAGAGAGATTGCGTCGGTCATTTTGGACGTCCTCGTAAAAGACAAGAGAATCAGACAAAAGTCGAATGAGAGAAAGTGAAAGAAAGGATATTGCTTCACAGTTGAAGAGGTACCTTTCCTCGAGGAGAAGTGTCTGGGGAGATATTGCGTTCAGGTTGCAACATAGGGCCGAGGATCGCGTGGACGGCACGATCGCGGATGAAAATCGCGTGGACGGCACGATCGCGGATGAAAATGTCCAGGCAGGATCGAAGTTTTTGGAGACGAAGGCGGAGGGAGTGAAGGCGGCAGGAAAGGAAGCGATGGAGCCTGAGATGAAGGCTGCGGACAGGGCGCAGGCAGCGTCTCACGACGAGCAACCGAATATCGAGAGAAGGTCTATGGGATCGAACGAGGATTATGAAAAAAGGTTG
>NATK01000114.1 GCA_002085285.1 Candidatus Latescibacteria bacterium 4484_7 | reverse complement strand
GTTGGATTTCACCCCTGACTTACCTGACCGCCTACGAACCCTTTACGCCCAGTGAATCCGAATAACGCTCGCTCCCCCCGTATTACCGCGGCTGCTGGCACGGAGTTAGCCGGAGCTTCCTCTTACGGTACTGTCAAACCAAAAGGCTATTCACCAATCGGCCTTTCATCCCGTATGACAGGGCTTTACGTCCCGAAGGACTTCATCACCCACGCGGCGTCGCTCGGTCAGGGTTTCCCCCATTGCCGAAGCCTCTCGACTGCTGGTCCCAGTGTGGCCGGTCACCCTCTCAGGCCGGCTACCCATCGTCGCCTTGGTAGGCCGTTACCCTACCAACAAGCTAATGGGACGCGGGACCATCCTCAAGCGACAGCTTGCAAGCAGAGGCCACCTTTGATTACTGAGCATGCACTCAGTAATGTTATGCGGTATTAGCAATCCGTTAGGATTGTTATCACTCTACTCGCGGATATAAATACCCGCTTTCGCGTTCGACTTGCATGCCTAATCCACGCCGCCAGCGTTCATTCTGAGCCAGGATCAAACTCTCCGTTGTAAAAACTCTATATAGATCACTGCCCGAAGGCAATGCTCTAACTTACGGATTCTAAGCCCCTTTCACTCGAAAAAAAGAGCTGGGGCCCGATCACCTGACTAGGGCATCGCACGCTATTTCTTTATCAAAGAGCGTATTTCCCTATATGGAAATCTGCTTTCCGAACTTCGAATATATCTCTTTTAGGAAGAGTTGTCAACCCCTTAAAGGCCAATTTTTTCAAAAAATTCAGCCTCCAGGGCATCCTTCCGTCCGGCCCGCTCATTGCGGGTAATTCCATATAATTAATATCGGTTAGAATGTCAACACCTTTTTGAAAAAAGGGCGGTTTTTTTCGCCCTTCGAAAAATTACGGTGACAATTCGGCCCTGCAGTGCTAATCTTCGCAGGTTCTGAATGCTTGATTGCTCCGCAGCGAAGATTTATCTTTCACTATGAAATGTCAAGCGAGGTATAGCAGGAAGCAGGGAACGTGAAGATTGCAGGAAGACCTCTGAGCCCGAAAGAAAGGCTCATACTCAATATAATTATATTTTCGATCGTCGTGCTGCTCGGCGTATTTGTGGCGGCTGTCAAATGGTTCTCGCGCGACCTTCCGTCGATGGCCAGGCTCGAAATGATAGAGCCGTCACTAAAGACAAGGATTCTCGCAGCCGATTCCACCGTGATAAAGGAATTCTACGAGCAGAACAGAATAATGCTACCTCTCAAAAGCATTCCCATAGAGGTGCAGAGAACGTTCCTCGCCGTCGAAGACAGGCGCTTCTACAAACACTTCGGCATAGACGTAAAGAGAATCATATCCGTTGCATGGCGCGACTTGCTGCACTGGAACAGGGCTCAGGGCGCAAGTACGATCACTCAGCAGCTCTCGAGAGACCTATTCCTCACGAAGGAGCAGACCTTTCCCCGAAAGATAAAGGAGATACTGCTCGCCTTCAGGATAGAAAGGACATACTCCAAGGACGAGATCTTAGAAATGTACCTCAACCAGATTTATTTCGGCGAAGGCACATACGGAGTCGAGGCGGCATCGAGAAAGTTCTTCGGCAAGTCGGTCTCCAAGCTCGGCCTCCACCAGGTTGCGCTCCTCGCAGGGCTTCCGCGCAACCCTGCAGGGTACAACCCCTACAACAACCCAAGGAGGGCTCTCAAGAGAAGGAACATCGTGCTCAATGCGATGGAGAACTACGGAATCGTAACGGCCGCCCAGGTTGATTCGCTGAAGGCGCTTCCGCTCGACGTGGCAAAGAAAGAAAAGAGAAAGAGGGCATTTGCGGGATACTTCACTGAATTCGTCAGAAAGAAGCTCGAGGCAAAATTCGGACCGCGGGCGATCTACCGAAGCGGCCTCACCGTTTACACCACGCTCGACCCCTATCTACAGCATGTTGCCGAGGACAGCATGGAATCGTTCATGGAGGATCTCGAAGCGAAGGGGCATTACGAGCTCACAAGGGCCGCATACCTCGATTCGATCGAGGCTGGAGTGAAGATCGAACCGAACTACATCCAATCGGCCGTAGTTGCGATCGATCCTACGAACGGATACATCAGGGTAATGGTCGGCGGCAGGAACTTCCGCGAGAGCAAGTTCAACCGGGCTACTCAGGCGAGACGGCAGCCTGGTTCTGCATTCAAGCCCTTCATATACCTCGCAGCTCTGGAGAACGGCTACAGTCCGAGCGACATCCTCCTCGATACCCCTCTCGTCGTAGAGCTGCCCAACGGAGACGTTTGGAAACCTCACAACTTCTCGGGAAAGTTCCACGGAGCAGTCTCGCTTAGATACGCACTGACCAA
Organism: Candidatus Latescibacteria bacterium 4484_7; assembly: GCA_002085285.1. GTDB lineage: Bacteria > Krumholzibacteriota > Krumholzibacteriia > Krumholzibacteriales > Krumholzibacteriaceae > 4484-7. Next base: position 3,880 of record NATK01000114.1, on the reverse strand, counting down.
ATCGATCAACGTGCCTGCTATCAAGCTCCTGCAAAAGATAGGCACGCCGTCCGTGATAAGTCTCGCCAAGAAGATGGGGATCAAGAGCCCTCTGAGAAACGTGCTCTCCCTGGCACTCGGCTCGAACGAGGTTACTCTGATGGAGCTCACGTCGGCGTACAGCGTGCTGGCAGCCGAAGGGATGCGTTCCGAACCTGTGGCGATCATAAAGATCGTCGACAGAAACGGAAACGTCCTGGAAGAAAACCACGGCTACCACGAAGAGGTGCTGTCACCTCAGATAACCTACCTGATGACCGATATGCTGAAAACGGTGATAGACGAAGGAACCGGGCGTTCGGCGAGGATCATGGGGCTGAAGATACCCGTTGCCGGAAAGACGGGCACAACTGACAACTTCGGTGACGGATGGTTCATAGGATACACCCCCAATCTGACCGTAGGGGTATGGACAGGCTTCGATGAGAAGGTTTCGATGGGAAGGAACAAAACGGGTGCAAGGGTCGCTCTTCCGCTCTGGACCGATGTGATGAAGGCTGCGTATCCTGACAACATTTGCCCCGACTTCAAGAGACCGGATGGGATAACAGAGGCAATAATATGCGAAGATTCGGGGCTCCTCGCCACTCCATACTGCAAGCGGGTGAGAAAAGAGCTATTCATAAAGGGGATGGAACCGACCCGCCAGTGCGACATACACCGCGTCAGCTCCTACGACATGCTCAACCCCGACAGAGACTTCCGCAACCTCGACAGGAAGGCGTCGAGGGGAAGAGACATCATCCATTGAAAAAATATCCTATTGCACGAAGTAAGCGCCTTCAGCAGGGCTTAGGAAAAGCACTTCGCCGCTTTTGTAGCCGCCATGCGCGGTCTCTCGCCTATAACGGTGTCTCTCGCCTATAACGCCTCTATCTCTATCAAATCGCGAAGCCTCGATACTGCGCCGGACAGCGCCGATTCATCCGAGGCATGAACTTCGCAGATCACATCGTTCACCGCTACCCTTTCGCCGACCTTCCTTTCGAAAACGAATCCCGGAGCAGGATCTATCTGGTCCCCGGCTCTGAACCTTCCTCCACCCATTTCTCTAAGGAGCTCTCCTATCCCTCTTGCATCAATACCCTTTATAAGCCCACTCTTCCCGGCCTTGAACGACGCGATAAAATCTGCCCTGGGCAGGCCGAATCCCTCCTTCTCGAGATCGATACGCCCGCCCTGCGCCTCCACGATCGAAACGAACCTCTCGAGGGCTCTCTGCGAGTCAATTGCCTCTTTGGAGAGCGAGACGCCGCGCTCGAGTGTCTCGACGCGTCCAGCAAGGAGAAGCATCTCCGCTACGAGCCTGTGCGTAAGGGCCATGAGGTCGTCCGAGCCTTCGCCCATCAGCGATTCGACAGCTTCTGCGACCTCGAGTGCGTTACCCACGCTTTTGCCCAGGGGCTGATCCATTGGGCTGAGAATCGTCTTTACCTTGAAAGAGAGCCTGCGGCCCACCTCTTCGAGCATCTCGGCCAGTGAGGCTGCCCGTGCTTCGTCTTCCATGAAAGCGCCCCTTCCGAACTTGACGTCGATTACGTTCGCCTCGACGCCTTCGGCCATCTTCTTGCTCAGTATGCTCGATGTGATCAAAGGAATAGACTCGACGGTTCCCGTAGCATCTCTCAATGCGTACAGCTTGCCGTCCGCGGGGACGAGTCTCTCCGTTTGAGCGGCGAAGCAGCCTCCCTGCTCGGAGACGATCTCTTTCATCTTCTCCGGGTCCAATGAAGTTTCGATCCCGGGGATCGACTCTAACTTGTCCAGCGTGCCTCCTGTAAATCCGAGAGAACGCCCCGAGATCATCGGTACGCGAAGCCCGCACTCCACGGCAATGGGCAAAAGAACGAGCGACACCTTGTCACCGACACCGCCAGTGCTGTGCTTGTCAACCAGCGGAGCAAGGCTCTCCTCGAATGAAAGAACGTCGCCGCTGCTAAGCATCGCTTCCGTCAGAGCTGCCGTTTCGTCGAGCGAGAGACCGTTCAAGAACGACGCCATAAGAAATGCAGACATCTGATAATCGGTGAGTTCGCCATCGAGATAAGATTCGACCAAGAGCCCGATCTCTGACTTGTCGAGTTCGACTCCGTCTCTTTTCTTGATCAGCACATCATACGCTCTCATACCTGCTCCGCCGCGATCTGGTCGCATCTCTGCACCCGGCGACAGTGGCCGAACAATCGTTTCGTGCAAGCTCTGATCTTCCGCACCCATTCAGGACGGCAGCCCCCCTCGGCACACAAACCAGCGCATGCACTAATCCCTCCCTTTCAGCCACTCCTCCATTATCTTCACCCCTGAACTTGTACCTATCCTGCTCGCCCCCGCCTCGACGAGTTCGAGAGCAAACGCTGCGGTTCTAATGCCGCCCGAAGCCTTGACACCGAAGCTCTCGCCCACACTCTCCCTCATGATCCGCACATCTTCCACCGAGGCGCCAGGCGGACCGAACCCGGTGGATGTCTTTACGAAACTCGCACCGCCATCAACGGCCAGCTTGCATGCGAGCCGCTTCTCATCGTCTGTGAGAATGGCGGCCTCGATGATTACCTTTACAATCGCCCTGCCACCGCAGGCCTTGACGACTCCCTCTATGTCTTTCAGGACATGCCCGCTGTCACCACTCTTCAGCGCTCCGATGTTCATGACCATGTCGATTTCGTCCGCGCCGTCCTGCACGGCCTTTGCCGCTTCGAACGCCTTTGCCTCGGCGTTCATCGCTCCGAGCGGAAACCCTGCTATCGAGCATACCTTTACATCTGAGCCCTCGAGTTCCTCCGCTGCGAATTTCACATAGTGCGTGTTGACGCAAACGGAGAAAAAATCATACCGCTCAGCCTCTTCGCAAACGCGCCTCACGTCGTCAACCGTTGCCTCGGGTTTCAGTATCGTGTGATCGATAAGTCTGTTCAATTCGATTCCGCTCAAGTCGTCCTTCGCCTCCTTTATCGGGCGGAGAGCTCGCTGAGAAAGCTCTTGCCCGCCTGAAAGTCTATTCCGAAAAATTCAGCCAGAGTGGCAGCGACGTCGGAGAACGATCTCCTCGTCCCCAGCTTTCCGCCGCCTCGCCCCCCTATCAACTTCGCAAGAATGGGAACGTACTCTCTCGTATGGTCGGAACCGGGCATCGTCGGATCGCAACCGTGATCAGAGGTCACCATAACCAGTGTTCCCTCTTCGAGCAGAGCATGAAAGCGGGCAAACCACGCATCGAACGCCTCGAGCCCATGCGCATATCCCGCAACATCGCGTCTATGCCCCCACCTCATATCAAAGTCGATAAGATTTACGAAGAGAAAACCGAATGCCTCCCGAGTCGCTACTATCTCTTCGCTCTTACGCATCGCAGCCTCATTGTCCTTTGCCTCGACCGCTCGCGCGATACCCCTATGCGCAAAGAGCTGGTCTATCTTGCCCACGGTGACCGTAGCAAGGCCTATCTCATAGGCAACGTCAAGAAAAGTCTTGCAGGGCGGTGCAAGTGAAAAATCTTTTCTTCCAGCCGTTCTAACGAACGAGCCGGGCTCACCCCTGAACGGCCTCGCAATGACTCTTGCAACATTATGAGGAGAAACGAGAATCTCTCTGGCTATGGCACAATAGCGATACAGCTCCTCTGGATCTATCACCTCTCTGGCTATGGCACAATAGCGATACAGCTCCTCTGGATCTATCACGTCCTCATGTGCAGCAATCTGAAAGACACTGTCGGCAGAGGTATAAACGATCGGACACCCCGTCTTCATGTGCTCTCTGCCGAGCTCCTCTATGATAGCCGTCCCCGAGGCGGCCTTGTTGCCGAGAACCCTTCTGCCAATCTTTCTCTCGAACTCCTCTA
>NATK01000113.1 GCA_002085285.1 Candidatus Latescibacteria bacterium 4484_7 | reverse complement strand
TCTCTTTTGGGTCTTTGCTTACCCTGTGCTTCGGGCATTTTCTTTTTGTGCCTCCATTGGTCGTTCGAACTGCCGATTGTCTCGATCGAATATCGATCGACGTCATGCATACGCTATGGTCCGGTATTTGAGACTTGCTACTTCATTTCTCGATCGCTGTTCGAGTTGGCCTTGAGTGCATCGAGCAGCTTTTCAGCGCTTTCTGTGAGCGAAGCCTCTCCGTGCCATTTATCGATGAACTTTTCGAGCGCTTCCGCTGATTCGCTTCTTCGCCCGCCTTTCGCATATGCCAGTCCGAGGTAATACCATGCTACGATCGGTGTGTTCTCGTCTTGCACGGATCTTTCAAGCTTTTCGATTGCAGTTTTGTATTTGCCGATCTTCAAATAGACGTACCCTTCCTTGAGCATCGTTTCTGCATCGAGCGAATCAATAAGCTCCGCCTGCAGGCATGCATCTAAAGCCTTGTCGTACTTCTTGGATTCTATGTATAAATCTGCGAGGCTTTTCCACGATTCCTTGTTTTCTCTGTTTTTGTATATCGACAGCTTTAGATTTGTCTCGGCCTTGCTCATGTCCCCCATCGCCATGTACGTCAGCCCGAGATAGCGGAAAAGATCGTCTGTGAGTTTCCCTGTATCCTTCGCAGATTTCAGGGCGTCGATTGCATCTGCATACATTCTTCTCTCGTAGGCAGCCTTACCATAGATGAGCAAAAGGTCGGGATTGCGCGGGTAGTACCTAAGCCCCGTCAGGGCCTGTACGTAGCTTTCCTGGTATTTTCCCTCTCGGAAGTAGCTTTCAGCGAGGATAATGTTGGCGTCGAGGTTCCTGCGGTCGAGCCTCAACGCAATCGTTGCATACTTCTCAGCCGAGCTGTCGAGGTTTCTCTTTAGCTCGACGGAAGCCATACCGACTACTGCGGGAATATATGTCGGTTTCAGATTCAACGCCTTTTCGTAGTATCTCTTCGCAGAAGAGAAATTCCCCTCCATTTCGAGGCTTTTCCCAAGGCCGTAATATATTTCGTAGTCGCCGCTTTTCAGTCTTGCCGCTTCCCTGAACTGCTGCTCAGCCTCTTCGTACCTTTTCTTTTCGAGCAGTGCGAGGCCGAGATTGTACCTCGTATCGGGGAGTTTCGGATTGTGCTTGATCGATTCCTTCCAGTATCTTATCGCTGTATCCAGATCGTTCATTTCGGCCGCATCTATTCCCATATTGTAATACTTGATTGCCGGATCCGTGCCACACGATTGCAAGAGCACAAGAGTGAAAAGGCCTGAAGCAATTATTAAAATTCGTCTGGATGTAAGCATCTTAAATTCTCCCCTATAGGAAAAAACACTCGCATTGATTCGGTAATATTAAAATCTATCAAATCAGCTCCTTTTGCAAATATTTTATTTTGCAGTGGTATACATGAAGAGTTAGAAGAGGAAATAAAGAGGCCGGCAAGAAAGCATTATTAACAAATAATAATATTATAATACACTCTAACACATTTAATTCCATAAGAATAAAGAAACTATTTAATTTAGCTTAAAATTTAAATTATTCTTGACTTTTATGAAAATTTGATTAATATGAATAATGCCTTTGCTGCAATGAAACACAGAGCAGTCTAAGGAGTGTAGTTTTGATAGAAAAAGACATAGTTTGCGAAGCAGGGCTTGAACACAATTTCCTCGAAGAAATCTATTCTCTCCCGGGCGGCGCGGAGATCAAGAAATGCATTCAATGCGGCACATGCACGGGCTCGTGCCCTACGAGCTATGTGATGGATTATGGCCCGAGAAAGATCTTTTCCCTCATAAGGGCGGGTTTCAGGGACGAGGTCTTAAATTCCAATACGATCTGGTTTTGTTCCTCATGCTACACATGCACCGTGAGATGCCCGAAAGAGATTAAGATAACAGACGTAATGTATGCTCTGAAGCGCTTGGCAATCAAGGAGGGAAGGACGAAGGGACGAAAGACGGCGGTGCTTTCGCAGACCTTTGTCAGCATGGTCAACAAGTACGGGAGAAACCACGAGACGGAGCTCATGGTCAGGTACATATTGAAGGCCGAATTTTTCAATGCACTGAAGTTCGTTACACAGGGGTGGAACCTATTATCTAACGGAAGGCTGCCGTTTAAGCCGCACAGAATAAAACACATAAATGAAATAAGAAAGATCTTGAAGAAAGTAGATGAACTCGGAGAGATTTGATGAAGTATACCTACTACCCTGGCTGCTCGGTTAAGGCTACTGCGAATCTGTATCAAGATTCGATCGATGCCGTGGCGCCCTTGCTCGGTCTCGAACTCGAAGAGCTTGAAGATTGGAACTGCTGCGGAGCGACCGCCTATATGTCTGTCAAGGAATTGATGAGTTTCGCCATCTCATCTAGAAATCTTGCGCTGGCCGAACCGCTGCACAGGGATCTCGTAACGCCGTGCAGCGCCTGCTACACTGTGCTAAAGAAAACCAATACATATCTTGCCGCTTATCCGGAGCTGCGTCAGAAGGTGGGCAAGGCATTGGAGGTTGCGGGACTCAGCTATAGTGGAAATGTCAAGGTGAGGCACCTTTTTAATGTCGTTATAGACGATGTTGGCATAGAGAAAATTAGCTCTATGGTCCAGAGGAATCTCGAAGGGTTGAGGGTCGCATGTTACTACGGATGTCAGATAGCACGCCCCGAGACGGACCTCGATCATCCAGACAACCCGAAGAGTATGGAGGCTCTCGTCATAGCCCTTGGAGCCACCGCTTCCTACTTTCCCATGAAGACACACTGCTGCGGGGCTTCCCTGATGGGCACCGAAGAGGAACTCGCTCTGAGACTGTGCAAGAATCTTCTGCTCAACGCCGAAAGAAACAATGCCGACGTCATCGTCACAGTATGTCCACTCTGCCAGATGAATCTCGATGTGTATCAGGGCAAGGTTAACAAGCTCTTTGGAACGAATTTCCATATCCCTGTAATCTACTTCACGCAGCTTATCGGTGCTGCTATGGGTCTTCCGTTCAAGAAGCTCGGACTCCACAAGGTTGCGATGAAGATTAAGGGAGAACCGAAAAGGATACTCAATGGATAGCGAAGAGAGAATAGGCGTATATATCTGCCACTGCGGGACGAATATCGCAAGCAAGGTCGATATCGCTGAAATCGTCGAATTCGCGAAGGGAATGAAGGGTGTCATAGTAGCGAAAGACTACAAGTTCATGTGTTCCGATCCGGGTCAGGGGCTTATCGAGAAAGATATAAAAGAGTACAATCTCAATCGAATCGTAGTGGCTTCTTGCTCACCCCTAATGCACGAAAAGACGTTCAGGAAGGTTTGCGAACGCTCTGGACTTAATCCTTATTTATTCACAATGGCGAATATCAGGGAGCAGTGCTCCTGGGTGCACATAGACGAGAACGCCGCCACAGAAAAGGCAAAGGCTCTCGTCGCAGCCGCCATAAGGAGGAGTGCGTTTCTTGAGCCTCTCGAACGCAGAGAGGTCTCGATAAATCCTACTACCCTCGTCGTGGGAGGTGGGATTGCAGGGATTCAGGCGTCGCTCGATCTGGCCGAAGCTGGCAAGAAGGTTGTTCTTGTCGAGAGGGAGCCGTCGATAGGCGGTCACATGGCGAAGTTCGATAAGACATTTCCGACACTGGACTGCGCCGCATGTATACTCACACCAAAGATGGTTCAGGTGGGGCAGCACCCTAATATAGAGCTCTTCACGTACTCTGAGGTTGAAGATGTCTCGGGATACGTGGGAAATTTCAAGGTAAAGATAAGGAAGAAGGCACGCTACGTAGATGAGAATCTATGCAACGGATGCGGAATGTGCATGGAGAAGTGTCCCGGTACGAGGGTTCCGAGAAAGGGCAATGTGCACGAAAGACTCTCACTCGGTCCCACGAGCGCAATATATCTCCCTTCGATGCAGGCTGTTCCGGCGGTTCCGGTCATAGACAGGAATAGTTGCATTTACTTTCAAAAGGGCAAATGCAGGATCTGCGAGAAGGTCTGCGAGAGGGATGCGATAAATTTCGACATGGAAGACGAATTCCATGAATTCGAAGTGGGCAACATCATAATCGCAGCGGGCTTTCAGACATTCGATCCTTCGGTAGTCATAAGGTATCGTTACGGTCTTTTGCCCAACGTACTCACAGCAATGGACTTCGAGATAATGAACTGCGCATCGGGGTCTACTGGAGGCAAGATACTGAAATCTGACGGAACCGAGCCGAAGTCTGTGGGAATCATCCACTGCGTGGGGAGCAGGGATAAGAGGTACCACGAGTACTGCTCGCGGGTATGCTGCATGTATGCATTGAAATTTGCCCATCTGATCAAGGAGAAGACAAATGCCGAAGTCTACAACTTCTACATAGATCTCAGATGCTTCGGTAAAGGGTACGAGGAGTTTTACGATAGGTTGCTCGGTGAGGATGTACGGTTCGTGAGGGGCAAGGTCGGCGAGATCACAGACCTCGCCATTCATCCAGGCGAGCAGGGAAAGCTCATTATAAGGGTCGAAGATACCCTCATCGGAGCCGTTCGTCGGGTGCCCGTAGACATGGTGATTCTCGCAACAGGCCTCGAGGCTCCCGAGGGGCTGGCAGAGCTGGCCAAGAAGTGCAATGTCAGTGTCGGTAAAGACGGATTTATCATCGAGAGACATCCGAAGCTGGGCCCGGTAGCTACAGCTACGGATGGTGTATTCATCGCCGGGGCCTGCCAATCGCCGAAGGATATACCGGACACGGTGGCACAGGCGTCGGCCGCCTCGAGCGCGGTTCTTTCGATGATCATGAGAGGCAAGATCGAGATCGAATCGGCAACGGCCGAGATAGATGAAGAGCGTTGCTCAGGATGCCGAATATGCAACGATCTCTGTCCTTACATGGCTATAAGCTTCGAAGAGGAGAAAGGCGTTTCCGTGATAAACGAAGCTCTCTGCAAGGGATGCGGCACATGCGTGGCTGCCTGCCCGAGCAATGCAATAACTGCGAAACATTTCACTAACGAGCAGATCTTTTCCGAAATCGAGGGGTTGCTTCAATGACTTTTGAACCGAGAATAGTAGGTTTTCTCTGTAATTGGTGCACGTATACAGGCGCCGATCTAGCCGGTACAGCAAGGATCAAATATGCACCAAATCTAAGAGCTGTGAGGGTTATGTGCAGCGGAAGGATTGATCCTACGTTCGTAATAAAGACATTTCTCGAAGGGGCTGACGGTGTGCTCATCGGAGGGTGCCATCCGGGTGACTGCCACTATCAGGAGGGAAATTACAAGGCATTGAGACGCTACAAGCTCCTCAAGAAGATTTTGCCCGACTACGGCATAGAGCCCGAACGGCTGCGTCTCGAATGGGTGGCAGCATCCGAGGGCGACAGGTTCGCAAAGATCGTCGACGAATTCACGGAGGAGATAAGGGCACTGGGCCCTTTGAGTTTCGGCGAGTCTATAGCCGAGAGCATGTCGCTCGATATAGACCCGCACAAAGAGCTCGAAGGTCGTGAAGAAGAAAAATGAGCAGCGGAGGAGATATGAAGCTCAAGATCGCAATATACTGGGGAGCTGCCTGCGGCGGATGCGATGTGGCTATTCTCGATACGCACGAGAAACTCCTCGACATAGCCGAT
>NATK01000112.1 GCA_002085285.1 Candidatus Latescibacteria bacterium 4484_7 | reverse complement strand
GCTATCACCTCAGGTTCGCTCATCGACTCGCCGAGATTCAAAAGGCCCTTGACCCTCAAATCTTCGGCAATTGGTTCGAGCAACTCATCGAACGACGCCGCTCCGATCCTCTCGAGCATCACCCCGAGGTCCTGTTCTGTATTCTGTATGTAACTCATCTACTCTTCCTCTTCTTCTGAACCTTCCTCTTCTTCCGATTCCTGCTCTCCAAGGTAATCCTGATACTCGTCATAGCTGAAGAGAACATCGAGCTCTCCGGGGTCTTCTATCTTTACCTTGATGAACCAGCCGTCCTCATATGGACTGCCGTTCACCATCTCGGGGTGCTCAACAATCTCTTCGTTCACTTCGATCACTTCACCGCTTACAGGTGAGTACAGATCAGCGACGGTCTTTACAGCCTCGATCGTCCCGATCGGGTCCATCTGTTTTATCTTGCTCCCCTTCTCCGGTAATTCCACATAGACTATGTCACCGAGCTCTCCTGCGGCGTAATCGCTTATACCTATAACGGCAACGTCGCCGTCCACATAAACCCATTCATGCTCTTTGGTGAATCTGTAATCCTTCGGGTCCATCGGTCACCTTCCTTTCCAACGAGACGATCAATCAGCAGCCCTGCTCTTGTAAAAAGGCAGAGCTATTCTTTTTGCTTCGATATCCTTACCCCTGATCTCTATTGCATAACCATTCGCATCGGCGGGCAGCCCGCTCTCCACATACGCCATTGCAAGACTCTTCTTCAGGTATGGTGCAAATGTCCCAGAGGTCACCTCTCCCACAACCCTTCCTTCGTATTTCACCTTGAAGTGGTGCCTTGCTATCTGCCGCCCCTGGATCTCGAATCCCGTGAGCGTCTTCTTCGAGCCTTCCTCCTTCTCGCGGGCCAAAGCATCCCTGCCCAGAAAATCCCCCTTCTTGAGCTTAACGAGCCATTTGAGCCCAGCTTCGAGCGGTGACGTCTCCTCGTCGAGCTCGTTTCCGTACAGGCATAGGCTCGCCTCGAAACGAAGAGTATCCCTCGCTCCCAGTCCAATCGGTTCTACGCCGAGCTCTGCACCACCCGCAAGGAGTTCGTTCCACAGATCCACAGCAAACTCAGCGGGCAGGTATATCTCGAACCCCAGCTCGCCCGTGTAACCCGTTCTCGAAACAATCACCTCTTTGCCGTCCTTGTGGAAGGCAAAGAATCTGTAGTACTTCAACGTCTCGATCCTGTCTGCGACATCGGAACAGAACGGGATCTTTAGCAAAAGTTCCTTCGACAGTGGCCCCTGAACGGCTATTTGTGCAACATCCGCCGTCCTGTTCGCAACATCGACATCGTCCCATTTTTCTTTGAGAAGATGAGCATATATTTTGTCCGTATTGGACGCATTGACGACGAGGAGAACGCGCTCATCCGAAAACTTGTAAACGAGAAGATCGTCCAAGACCTTGCCATTCTCGTTACACGCCACCGTGTAACAAATCTGTCCCTCTTCCAGCCTGTCCACGTTGTTCGTTACAATGTAATCGGCGAACTCGGCCGCTCGTGCGCCTGTTATCTCGAGCTCACCCATGTGACTTACGTCGAAGAGACCGACCTTGTTTCTCACCGTGTTGTGTTCCGTAACAATGCTCGTGTAGACGACGGGCATCTTGAAGCCGGCAAACTCCACCATCTTAGCTCCCCTCTCAACATGAGTATTGTAAAGAGGAGTTTTCTTTTCGCCCATTTCAAGCCCTTTCTGTTTATGCATTTATTTTATGCTGAAAAACAAACTCGCTGTTTTCAAACTATAGGAAATTACCCCTTCGAGGGAAAAATTTCCAGTGTTTCTTGAGAAATTTTTCTTCTGCAAACGGCGGATGCGGTCAAGCCCCTGCAAACTTTCGCAGCATGGCGCCCGTGTAAGAACACTCACAACTCAATATCTCTCTCGCCGGACCTGCAAAGATGACCTCGCCCCCCTCGTCTCCCCCCTCGGGCCCCAGATCGATGATGTGATCTGCGAGGCGGATAATCTCTGGATTGTGCTCTATTACGATCACCGTATTCCCACGTTTTACCAGTTCATCAAGAACGTGCATGAGCATCTTTACGTCTTCGAAGTGAAGCCCAGTACTGGGCTCATCCAGTATATAGAGCGTCCTGCCCGTCTGAACCTTCGATAGCTCAGAAGCAAGTTTTATCCTTTGGGCCTCCCCACCGGAGAGGGTGGGTGCCGGCTGACCGAGTTTTATATAGCCGAGGCCAACGTTCTGAAGAACTCTGAGCTTTCGCACTACCTGCGGAATATTCTCAAAAAAGGCAGCCGCCTCGTCAACGGTCATGTCGAGAACCTCAGCGATATTTTTGTTCTTGAATGTGATCTCGAGCGTCTCTCTGTTGTACCTCTTTCCCTTGCACTCCTGGCAGTGTACATAGACGTCCGGAAGAAAGTGCATCTCCACCCTGATCATCCCATCGCCACGGCACTTCTCACATCTCCCTCCCTTTACGTTGAAGCTGAATCTACCCGGCCGGTACCCTCTGATACGGGATTCGGGAAGCCGGGAGAACAGATCTCTTATGGGGCCGAAAACCCCTGTATAGGTCGCCGGATTCGATCTCGGCGAACGCCCTATCGGCGACTGATCGATGTTGATCACCTTGTCGATAAACTCGATCCCCTCTATCGAATCGTGATCGCCCGGAAGCCGGGTGCTGTGATAAAAATGGCGGTGAAGCGCACGGTACAGAATGTCGTTTACGAGTGTGCTCTTGCCTGAACCGGAAACACCCGTGACACAGATAAGCTTGCCGATCGGAAAGGCGACATCGATGTTCTTGAGGTTGTTCTCCCTCGCACCACGCACCGTTATCGCCCTTGCCGGCGCTCCACTTGAAACACCTTCCTCTCCACCCTTGAGCTCAAACCTGCTCTCTTCACGCAGGTAATGACCGGTCAAGCTCTTCGCTGAGCGCATGATCTCCTTCGGCGTCCCCGACGCCACCACCCATCCCCCCATTTCTCCCGCACCGGGACCGAGATCGACGACGTGGTCGGCCGAAAGTATCGTTTCTCTGTCGTGCTCTATCACGATTACCGTGTTTCCAGCTTCCTTGAGCTCTTTGAGTGTTGCGATGAGGCGCTCGTTGTCCCTCTGGTGAAGCCCTATCGACGGCTCGTCGAGAATATAGAGAACCCCAACGAGCTTGGAGCCTATTTGAGTGGCTAACCTTATTCTCTGAGCCTCCCCGCCGGCAAGAGTCGCAGCGGAACGGTCGAGGCTGAGATACTGGACGCCCACATTGCAGAGAAACTTCAGACGAGAAACGATCTCTCTAAGGATCGGTTCGCCTATTATCAGCTCGTTTCCTTCGAGTGAAACATTCTCGAAGAAATGCAGAGCCTTGTCTATGGAGAGAGCGGAGATTTCGGCTATGTTCTTGCCCTTGAAAAGCACGGATAAGCTCTCGGGCTTGAGTCGCGTTCCGTGACAGACGGAGCAGGGGCTGCTTGTCATATAGTTTTCTATCCATGCGCGTATGCTCTCAGAGCTTGTCTGCTTGTACCTCCTTCTGAGATTGGGAATGATCCCTTCCCATTGGGTTACGTACTCGCCCTTGCCCCTTTCGAAGTCGTACCTGACGACGATATCCTTGTCGCTCCCGTAGAGGATCACCTTCTGGATTTTTCGAGGCAATTTACCGAAAGGCCTCTTCAGTGAAAAACCGTATCTTTCCGCAAGAGCCTCGAGTCTGTACTTGAACCAATTCGGCTTAAGAGGGCCGACAGGGGCTATGGCTCCCTCTTCGATACTGAGCTCCTTGTCGGGAACTATGAGCTCTTCTGCGAAATCGATCTGCGTCCCGAGGCCGTGGCAGGCGGGACAGGCACCATAAGGCGAATTGAATGAAAACATCCTCGGCGAGACCTCACCGAGGCTGCGCCCGCAGTAAGGACACGAATATTCCAGGCTGAAGAGTTGTTCACCGCCGCGGTCAAGCACCATCACCACACCCTCTCCGACGTTCGAGGCGACCTCGACCGAATCCGTGAGTCTACGCCTTATACCCTCCCTGATCTTCAGCCTGTCGATGACGACTGCGATATCGTGCTTTTTATTCTTCTCGAGTCGTATCTCTTCGTCGAGTCTAACTTCTACGCCGTCCACCCTCGCTCTCGTGAATCCTTCCTTCCGCAGCCTTTCGAAGAGAGCCCTGTATTCACCCTTTCGCCCCTTCACAACAGGCGCGAGAATCCGTATCGATGGACCTTCCTCCTTCTCGAGGAGTCTGTCGACGATCTGCGAGACGGATTGCTTCGTTATTCGTCTTCCGCATCCGGGGCAATGGGGTTCGCCGAGTCTCGCAAAAAGAATCCTCAGATAATCGTAGATTTCAGTTATCGTCCCTACAGTAGAACGGGGGTTTCGAGAAGTCGTCTTCTGGTCGATCGATATGGCCGGTGAGAGTCCTTCGATGCTGTCCACATCAGGCTTTTCCATCTGTTCGAGAAATTGCCTCGCATAGCTCGAGAGCGATTCGACATAGCGACGCTGTCCCTCGGCGTATATCGTGTCGAAGGCGAGAGAAGACTTGCCCGAGCCGCTCAGTCCGGTTATTACTACGAATCTGTTCCTCGGAATCGATACTGTAATATCCTTTAGATTATGCTCTCTGGCGCCCTTTACAACTAGATCACGAGTCATGAAAGATTATTTTCCCTTTCTATCCCGATTGCTCTTTCGTTCGTCCTTACCACCGCTCCCACCTGCCTTTTCCGCAGCGATCCTCTCCAGTGCCTTTGCAGCGAGTCTTCCCCAGTTCGAGCCCTTCCCGTATTTCGATATCACCTCGTTGCAGAGCTTTTCCGCCTCACCGTACGAACCCATTTTCTCATAGCACGAGGCAGCCTCGAGCTTCGATGTGACTCCCCACATACCGCCGGTCTTGAGATAGGGAACCCTGAGGAACTCCATTACGGCATCCTTGTATCGCTTCATGTTCTTGAGACTGACCCCCGACCAGTAGTGAGCCCTACCCTGCTGTTCCTCGCTCGAAGTGACATCGGGTATTCTATTGTACACCTCGTATGCGAGATCGTACCTGCCCATTCGGCCATAGCAAAAACCGAGGTTGAAAAGAGTCTCGACGATATTCTTATCAGCGGGATATTTCTCCGCCATCTTCTTCCACACACCGGCGGCTTTCTCCCAGTCTTCCAGCTCCTGGTACACCTTTCCGAGGTTGTCGAGGGCGGCGAACTCGCTGTCTCCGTCCGGGGCACTCTCGGCAGCCAGCGAATAGTAGTGAGCCGCCAGGTTGAGGTTCCTCTGTATATATTGAGCCGAGGCAATCTTGAAGTACGCCTTGGATACCAGCGGGGAATAGGGTGCGTCCTTAATGAACGATTGGAGCTTCTTCACCGCATCCTTGTAACCGCCTCGCTTCATATCACAGAGGGCGAGATAGTACCTTGCATCGACCGCTTCCTTGCTCTCGGGAAAAAGCTTGCCGAGAGAAGACAGTGTTTTTACGGCGGAATCCATGAAGCCATCGTTCACCTCGGCGACACCTTTGTCGAGCAGCAGAGAGGGAGCGTATCCGGAACGAGAGCAGTGTTCGAGGAAAAGGGCGAGCTGATCGCTCGCCGACGAGCTTTTCTTCAGCCCGAGAAGGGCCCTTACCTTGCCAGCCATCACCCGGCAGCTGTCCGTGCCGCTCATTTTGATCGCGCG
>NATK01000111.1 GCA_002085285.1 Candidatus Latescibacteria bacterium 4484_7 | reverse complement strand
AACGGTCGGTCGGCTTAGGTCCTTGATATAAAAGGGATTGCCCAACCGGACGAGCTTCGGACTTCGTCCGGAGAAAACAGAGAATCTGGGGGCAAACAGAGAATTAAGGCTAAGAAAAGAGGGAGAATCAGGCGGGTGGAGAACGGGTCTGGAAAGATGTGAAACGGTCGCAAGCCCTTTGAAAACAAGGGGAAACAGAAAACCCGCCTGCCTGTTGGCAGACAGGTCGTCCCGGATAAACCTATCGGAGAGACGGGTTGTCTTTTTTCAAATGGTGGAGGCGGCGGGAATCGAACCCGCGTCCGAAGATGCTTCCGCATCGGAGCCTACGTGCGTAGCCTGTTGGCTTTGTTTCGCCTCATGACACTTCAACAGGCAAGGGTGTCATGAGACTAGCCTCTGAGCTTTCTCGCCGGCATCCCTGAGGCCTGTCAGCCGGCCAGCCGCTGTGCATCGACGCCCGACATTCGGCACCAACGGCAAAGCCGAAGCGGACGGGTTGCCTAATGCTTAGGCAGCCAAGGCCAAATCAGTATTGGCATTTGTTTTGTCCCACCTGTTTAACGAGGTTGATGGAACCTCGGCACGCCTCCAATGCTTCTTCCATCCCCGTCGAATCCGTTCGCCCCCAAATCCCTGGAAGGGTCAGACGATGTCTGACTTTTTCGGAAGTGTCAAATACAATATACTCCGATTTTAGCAAAAGTAAAGCCACTTCGAGCAAGATTCTTTCGAATTCAACCCGGGACTCACCATATTTCTATTGACTCGTGGGGCTTCCGGTCCGTCTGATCCCAGGCGCATTCGCCTTTCAGCGACCAGACACATCCCTCGCCGGCACACCGACTATCACCGAATCAGCCGGAAAAGAGCTCAGCACAACTGCATTCGCCCCTACAACCGAGCCTTCTCCTATGGTCACTGGGCCGAGAATTCTAACTCCCGTATAAATGATCACGTTATCCCCTATTACGGGATAGCGCGTCCCGGCGGATGCGCCCTGCGAAACAGGCTCCGCGTCCGCCCGCCTTTCCCTGGCGCCGAGAGTGACATTGCTGTACATCGTAACATCCCTGCCGATCTTGACC
The DNA here is from genome assembly GCA_002085285.1 of Candidatus Latescibacteria bacterium 4484_7. Classification (GTDB taxonomy): domain Bacteria; phylum Krumholzibacteriota; class Krumholzibacteriia; order Krumholzibacteriales; family Krumholzibacteriaceae; genus 4484-7. The sequence goes on along the minus strand of NATK01000111.1, from coordinate 4,623 downwards.
CCCGCCCCCACGACTATCCCGGTGCTGTGAGGTATCCAGAAACCCTCTTCTATCTCCGCATTGTAAGAAATCTCGCAGGCGGTCGACTTGATGCTCCACATGAAAATCGCCCTGTGCAGGAATGGAACCCCCTTGTTGAAAGGAGGAAACTTCTTCGATGAAAAGTACCTCGAGAGCCTGTAAAGGACCACCGCCTTGTAACCGGCATCAAAAAGGAAGTGCCAGAGGTAATCCTTGAAAGTCATACCGGGGAAACGGCGACCGTAGTCTATCGTGAAACATTCTAGGAATGATGTATTTCTCACTCTTCCCTCTCTTCGAAATCCTGTCTTTCGGGCCTATGAAAACCTCTCAATCCCAACGACTGCATCTAAGAGCTCTGTCTAAACGAGCTCACCATAAGCTTCGACGGCGATCAACCCGCTCCGCCGGCTCGTCTGCACCCGGCTCCTTTCATTCAAACCGGAGCAAACGATCAGGATACGGATTTATATACCTATTTGATACCATATCATTGCTCTTTATTACATCGGAATAGCTTCTGAGCAACTTGAGCGGAGCGTCTATATCCACTTTTTCATTCGTATAATCGTTTAGCACATTCTCGAAGCGTCTTCTCTCATTTCTTCCCAATCCCATTCCGGCCCGCTCAATCCATTCGAAGATCTCCGTCATAACGGCCGCATGCGAACTACGAGGCGCCCTCCTGCGGAAGGCACGCCTGAACAACTCTGCGTATCGAGAGATAACATCGCGAGGCTTTCGAGCTTCAGCGCCTTCGACGAGCATGTCCAGCTCCTTCAACTTCCGCCTGCTGTAAGCCATGACGAGGGACCTGTGGCCCGCATGAAAATCCGACAGTTTTCTCAGAACACCTTTCGCGCTCGCGCTCCGTTCGAGCACTCTCAATTCGTGCAGGCTGAAAAGGCGCACGAGGAAGTGATGCCTGATGTCTCCGTTGCGCAAGCGTTCCTCATCCTCCACTGGAAGCAGGGGAAACCTGCGGACCACTGCCAGAGCGAAGATCCCCCTTCTGCGCGCAATGAAACCTGTGCCGTCCGGGTGGGAGTAAATCTTTGTGCCCGAATATCCGCAGCTCGGAGATCTCGCCTTTAGCAAAAAGCCGTCTACCTTGCCGAGCGAGGCAAAGAACCTCTCAATAAACTCATGGGCAGCCGACGTCAGATCCCGTCCGGTGCCCGGCTGAACGAGCGTGTAGCCCTGGACATCCCTCGAAGAATCTTCCCCGGCTCGCTTGCCGGAACCCTTTGGTGCAAAATGTCCACGGCGATCACCATCCACTCGAACAAGTTTTATCGGGTCCCTCGGCACGCCGAGCCCCATCTCCATCTCGGGACAGACGGGGAGATACCTTACATAGCGTCCGAGGAGCTCTGCAAAGCGATCATCGACGATCCCGCCGTCGAACCTCACAGCATCGAGGTTTATGCATCGGCTTATCACTACGAGTGGTTTTTGCATTAGACGAATGAGAGCAGAATCCCGGCTCTCCCCGATCAAGGCACCGGCGGCGCCAGGCTGTCGGCGTAAAAAAAGAAAAAGTACACCGCCGGGGAATCGAACCCCGAACCTACTGATTAAGAGTCAGTTGCTCTACCAGTTGAGCTAGCGGTGCACCTTGATCATCTTTTCGGCTTCTAAATCTATAGCCAGAGGGTGCCGATTGCAAGAAAAAATCAGCCGGCACCCCCGTAACCTGCAGGGACAATCGATCACGAACCATTCTATTACACCGCGTCAACGGCGCAACAAACGACAGTGCGTTGAAGAATGAAAGCCCCACGCTATAAACCGAAAGCTACTAAGCGATCAGAACGGCAGATCGTCGTCTTCTTCAGTCACTGCAGCTCCGACATCGTCGGGCGGCTCTGGTTGAGCCTCCTCGGTGGTCGTATATTCGGTATCGCCGGCCCTGCCGAGCATCACCATCTGGTTGCAGATGATCTCGGTGGTGTAACGCTTCTGCCCGTCCTGCCCCTCCCAGTCACGGGTCTGCAGCCTTCCCTCCACATAGACCTGCTTGCCCTTCTTGAGATACTGGCCGACGATCTCCGCGAGCTTTCCGAAAGCCACGATCCTGTGCCATTCGGTTCTCTGCACCTTCTCGCCGTTCCGATCTGTATAGCTCTCCGTCGTGGCTATCCTGAAATTCGCAACCGGCGTTCCGCTCGTCGTGTGTCTGACCTCGGGGTCCGCTCCAAGATTTCCGATGAGTATGACCTTGTTGACACCACTCATCACCACACCTCCTATTATAAAAAAACCTATCCCCTCACATCACAACCACCCCACAGGTTCAATGGGCATTTTATCAAAATAAGCCTCATAGTCAAGAAAATAAAATCCGAACTTTCATGAACAATAACGGCTAAGGCTCCATCCTGTTTTATCGGGAGTCGTGACGACTCTTTCGTTTCCCGTAAATCCGCCCGTGTCACTCCCTCCATCAAAAAGCCCTTGCCATTGACCCGGCAGACAATGTGTCAATCTTCATCCACGCCTCATTTAACCGCTTAGCACAGAGCTCGCAATTTTATTAATAATTATTATTAATTGACACACATTTTACAATCGTATATTATTTACCAGCGCTCGGCATGATACTTCGACGAGGAGATGCCTTTTCAGTCGGCACGCGAGGCATCGAACGGCTTGGCGTATTTCGCATTGCAAAATGAGACGCTCCGTGATTTCGACGCTCACCATTCAACCACTTGCTCGATATGAGTGAAAGGAGGAACAATTCAAATGACTACACTCAACAAAGGAGACAAGGCCCCCGCATTCGAAATACCCGAAAATATGGAACAAAACTGGAAGCTGGCCGACCATGTGGGCCATCGGAACATACTGCTTCTCTTCTTCCCTCTCGCCTACAGCCCGACATGTCACGACGAGATGTGTTCTATGCGCGACGGCTTTCATGAATTCCAGAACCTCGATGCTGAAATCGTCGCAGTAAGCGTCGACAGCCCGTTCGTTCTCAACCAGTGGCGCAAAGAGCTGGAGCTTCCCTTCCCGCTCCTCAGCGATTTCAACAAAGGGGTCTGCCAATCATACGGTGTTTGCTATGACACACTGGGACCGCTCAAAGGCGTGGCCAAGCGCTCGGCTTTCGTGATCGACAAATCGGGCACGGTACAGTACGCGTGGGTCTCGGAAGACCCGGGCAAGCTTCCCGATGTAGCCGCAATCAAAGAGGTGCTAAACAAGCTCGGATAGATCGATCTCGTCGTTTATGTTGAAATAAAGTTTTCTGAGCTGGATCACCAACAGCCCCACATAGGTACAGTACCATTTTCACGCAAAGAAGGGTGGGGTGGACGACGGGATTCGAACCCGTGACAACTGGAACCACAATCCAGGGCTCTACCAACTGAGCTACGCCCACCACCATGCCTGTCTGTCAGCCGAAGCGATTAGCTGCGGCAGAAAATCTTCTTCCGGCCAAAATCCCCGCCGGCTGCCTATGCGGCTGCCGATGACTCATCGGCCCATCACTACCACACCCGTTCTTCACGCTCAATTTTACCGACAACAAACCGGTTCCGCAAGCAAATATCACCTGCTGTGCGAAGCATCTCCGGTCTATTTTCAAAAAGCGCGCCTGGCAGGACTCGAACCTGCAACCTACGGATTAGAAGTCCGTTGCTCTATCCAGTTGAGCTACAGGCGCCCGTGTGTTGCGAATAAAATCCTTGCATTCCCTCGTCCCGATGACAAAAGAGGCATGCTCAGACATCCTATAATAATGATTAGGGGCACCTTAGTCAATAAAAGGGTGAGCAAGGGCAATTATCGTTGATAAAAACCTGTGAATTCTCGGATAAAAAAGATTATAATCCTATAAAGCATCATCGAACTTTCGTAATTCTACAGAGGAGAAAGGAGCGACGTCGATGGAATATACGAGAAAAAAGATCTTCTATCTCGGTCTCTTCCTGGCTCTCGCTATGCTTTTAGCCTTCTCCGTACAGGCCAAGGACAAAAAGCCGAAGAAGACTAAGGTCAAGGGGAAGCTCATTGTGACAAGCCCTGCATTCAAGAACAACGACTTCATCCCGGGCAAGTTCACGTGCGCCGGGTTAGGGGTGTCCCCTCCGATAGAATGGAAAGGAGCTCCGAAAGGCACAAAGAGCTTTGCTCTTATCTGCGAGGACCCAGATGCCCCCTGGGGTACCTTTATTCACTGGGTTATCTTTAACATCCCCGCAGATTCGAGGAAGCTAAAGGAAGCCATAGTTCAGGCCGACACGTTGAACAGCGGCGCCGTCCAGGGGATAAACAGCAACAACAAAACAGGGTATTTCGGCCCCTGTCCTCCGGGAACCAGCACACACAGATACTACTTCAAGATGTATGCCCTCGATACAATGCTTCCACTCAGCTCCAGGGTAACCGACAGGGATGTCAGGAAGGCAATGAAAGGACATGTACTCGCCGAAGGTTCGCTTATGGGACTTTATAAAAAACGACAATAGAAAGAGATTGGATGGAATTTTATCAAGGGGGAAAAATGAAAGCTGTCATTTCTTCGTTTCTCATAGTTGCGTTCCTCGTTTCAGTCGTCGGTTGTGCATCGTGGAACAGGGCTCAGAAAGG
>NATK01000110.1 GCA_002085285.1 Candidatus Latescibacteria bacterium 4484_7 | reverse complement strand
GTGCTGCGCTGGATAGGTGCCGTGACAATCGTTTTTGCTACGCTCACCGCTCTTTTCCAGGAGGATTCAAAGAGAATCCTCGCATGGAGCACGGTGGGGCAGGGCGGTTATATGGTTCTGGGCTTTGCGCTTGCTACGAGCCTCAGCATGGCTGGGGCGACATTCCATATTCTCAATTATTGTATTTGTACTGCGATTCTGTTCTATGTCGCCGGAGCCGTTGAGTACAGTACTGGCGGCATAAGGGATTTGAACGAACTGGGCGGGTTGATAAAGAGGATGCCGGTTACTTTCGCTGGAGGCGTTATAGGGATAGCAGGGCTTATCGGGCTTCCGATGACAAACGGCTTTGTCTCTAAATGGCTGATCTACAAGGCGCTGATACTTGGGAATCACCCATTCCTTGCCCTTGCCGCCTTTCTTGGCTCATGGGGGACGATCCTCTACGGGTACAAGTTCATTCACAATATATTTCTTGGTCAGTTGCAGGAAAGGCACAGGGATGTCAAGGAGATTCCATTCTCGATGCAGCTGCCGATTATTCTGCTGTCGATTATGGTTATTCTCTTCGGTGTACTTCCCGGTATCCCCCTTAAGATGATAAATCTTATAGACACATCGCTCGGGTTCAAGGCCTTGCCGGTAAGTATCTGGGGAATTGCTTCGGAGAACGGGACTCTGAATACGATAAATATATTCTTTGCCGTTCTTGCGGCCGGTTTGTTGGTCTGGGTTTTTGCCCGTCCAGGTTCGAAGTCGAGACCCACTTCGCAGGAGGATACATACGCGTCGGGGTTTGCAATTCCTTCTGGCAAGTATCAGTACAGCGTCGATTTTTATCGTCCTCTGACAAGGATTATCTCACCCTACCTCGTGGATTTCATGGACAATTTCTACATGGCGCTTTGCCGAGGTCTCGAGGGCTTTGCGGGAGCCGTCAGGCGTATCTATACGGGTGATGTCGGCACCTATGCAATGTATATCGTTATCTTCGTTTCTCTGTTGCTCTTGATCCAGATGGGATGGAAGGTATGGTAAAGCAAATTTTGGAGATTATACTTGTGCCGCTCATAGCCTTTATTGTCGGGCTGTTCCTTCTCGGGTTGGCGAGAAAGGTAATCGCCAGGATACACTGGCGGTACGGTCCTCCTATAACGCAGCCCGTCATAGATATCATCCGTTTTTTTTCTCAGAGATCCGTATCCCACGGCGGGATGTTCAATATGGGTATTATCCTGTCACTTGCAGCGTCCTTTGCTGTAGTTCTATTTCTCCCGTTCGGCGTCTTTACGCCTCTGGCAGGTTCAGGAGGATTGCTTGTAATTCTTTATATCATGATAATTGCGCCAATTGGAATTGCCTTCTCCAGCGGTGAAGGTGCAAATCCCAATATCAGCATAGGCATTTCGAGAAAGCTTATCCTGAGCTTTGGTTACGAAGTTCCCCTGCTTTTGATCCTTCTTTCCGTTATGACTCATTACGGTACGATTTCCATCGTTGATATCGTCAAGGCGCAGGAAGCGGGTAACTGGGCTCTTTTTTCGTGGCCGCTGGTCCTGCCGGGGATCGCCTATTTCTTGATACTGCCGGCGATGCTGGGCCTCAGGCCTTTCGATGTCGCCTCTGCGCTTCAGGAGATTTCTTCGGGTCCGCAGGTTGAATACGGTGGAAGGTTCCTTGCCCTCGTTACCATTGAACACGGGCTTGCGATATTCATAACAATAGGGCTTTTTGTAGACCTATTTCTCGGCGGCGGGGGCCTGTGGCACGGTGCAGGTTCTTTCCTCTACTCAGGACCCGGGGCAATCCTTACGCCTGTTGTCTTTTTAATCAAGATGCTTGTGGTTTTCCTGCTCGGTCTTTTTGTTCATTCTGTCTTCCCTCGTTTCAGGGTAGAGCAGGCATTGAGGTACCTATGGAGATGGCCCACAGCTTTTGCTCTTGTGGGGCTTGTTATTGTGATGATTGCGAAGTAGAGGTCATCGTTGAGGAGCCGGTTTCGACTATGGCGACTGTAGGTAAGGACATCATTCATAAGAATGCGAGGAGTTGGTGATGGATCGCGGTCAGATGGCAAAATGGTTCAAGGATCCAGTCAAGATGGGGCACAAGTACTCGCTTGGTGTGGTATATTTCGCTACGGGCTGTGGTATTATAGAGATTCCGCCCACTATCACCACCAGATGGGATGCGGAGAGATTCGGTGTTGTACCTGCCGCTACGCCGAGGCATGCGAACCTTTTCTTAATAACTGGTTATGTGTCTGTAAAGACACTCAGGGCAATTATAAGAACCTACGAGCAGATGCCGGAGCCGAAGTACCTGATCGGCTTTGGCTCATGCCCTATAAACGGAGGGATGTACTGGGATTCGTACAACACGATCAATAGCCTCGATAAGTATGTGCCCGTTGACGGATGGATCGCAGGGTGCATGCCGAGACCTGAGGCGATATTCATCGCCGTAACGCACCTGTGGACGATGATAGATAAGGACATGGCGGATGGTTACAAGAGGTACAAGAAGTATTACAGGCAGTATCGAAGAAATCAGGAGCGTGTACTGCAGCATCTCGAATGGCCTCCGCTTTACCCGATCGGTGAAGGTGAATGAGATGGATAAAACTTTGCCTGAAAAAATCAGGGAAAACTTTCCGAACGCCGATGTGTCTTCCGTGGAAGAGGAAAGGTTGGCCGTTACGGTCCCCAAGGAAGAGCTGATCGATATTCTCAGCTTCGTTAAGAACCTGGGGTTCGACCACCTCGTTATGGTTTCTTGTGTCGATTGGATCGATGAAGGCCAGTTTGAGCTCGTGTATATTGTGACTTCTTACGTTTCCTACAACGGAGAGTCATCAGGTAAGGGGAGGCAGCATATAATCGTAAAGATTCGTATAGACAGGTCTAAGGCGACATTCAGGACGATAATCCCCGTTTATCAAAACGCCGAACCGTACGAGCGGGAGATTCATGAGCTGTACGGGGTGGATTTTCAGGGGCATCCGAGGCTTACTCCGCTTCTACTGGAAAGAGAGTACCCTGTTCCCCCGTTTCGCAAGGATTTCGACAGCAGAAATTATGTCAAAGAATTTTTTGATTCAATCCCGGAGATTGAGGAAGAGAAATGAGAGAGCTTGAACTGTATTTCGGTCCCCAGCACCTTGGGATGGTAGGCAATTTCAGCATCACCTTGAGTGTCGAGGGGGACCGTATCGTAAAGGCAACGGCAAATCCCGGGTTTCTCCATCGAGGATTCGAAAAGCTGATGGAGATGAGAACCTGGATACAGGACTTCCCGCTGGTTTGCCGCATCAATGTCATTGAACCGGACTCCATGGAGATGGTCTATGCAATGGCCGTTGAAAGGTTGGCCGGCATCGAGGTCCCCGAGCGGGCTAATTACATAAGATCTGTCGTGTTAGAGCTGGCAAGGATTCAATCTCACCTTTTCGGGTTGTGGGGCTACTCAAACCTGCTCGGTTTAGACACGGTGGCCCAGTGGGCGATGTACCACAGAGATCTCGTGCTCGACCTTTATGAAGAGCTGTGCGGAGGCAGGGTTTACCATATCTATATATGGCCCGGCGGCGTGAGGCGCGATTTCCCCGAAGGGTTCAAGGACAGAATAGTGAAGACGCTCCATACGATAGGAAACTCTGTGCCCGATTACGACAGCGCGTTCTTCAATAACCGCCTCTTCTACGATAGGGCGGCTGGTATAGGGGTAGTGGACAAGGAGGAGGCGAAGGAGCTCGGTGCGGTAGGGCAGGTGTTGAGGGCTGTTGGGGAGAAGTTCGATATCAGGAAGGTCGAGCCGTATGCGGCATATGACAAGGTGGATTTTGATATCCCCACAAGGGAAGACGGAGATGCATACTCGAGGATCTGGGTGGTAAGGGATGAGATGATCCAGAGTGTTCACATGATCTTCAAGCTGCTCGATCAAATGCCCGAGGGTGAGGTTTACAATCGGGTGCCTAACCCATTCAAGTGGAAAGTGCCAAAGGGCGAGACTTATGTCAGAGTGGAATCGTCACGAGGCGAACTGGGTCTCTACATGGTGAGCGATGGTGGAGACAAACCGTACCGTGTTCATTTCAGAACGCCTTCATATACGCACGGGTTGATTTTGCTCGAAAGATTGTTGGAGGGAGCGAGCATATCGGATGTGGGGAATATTATGCTCAGCAGCTATGTGGTTGCTCCCGAAATCGACCGGTAGAATTTTAGTGCCGACGGTCTTTTGACTGGCGGTGTTTTTAATGGAGAAAGTTTCAAAACATGCCTCACGGGAGGGATGAAGAGTGTCCAAGCCGAGCATATTGAGCCCTTTTGGCGCAGTGAAGTTTCTTTTTAAGAAACCGAAGACATTGAGGTATCCATTTGAGGCCAAGGAGCCCGCTCAAAGGTATAGAGGGATTCATCTCAACGACTGGGAGAAGTGCACCGGCTGCGGAAACTGTGCAGACATATGTCCCAACGAAGCCATAAAAATGGTTGAGATCTCTGATGTAGAGTCGAAGCCCGGGTCGAGGAATCTTCGGCCTCAGATCGACTACGGCAGATGCTGTTTCTGCGGTTTGTGCGTGGATATATGCCCGGCCGGCTCACTAAGGCTTTCCCGTGATTATTTTCACATACATTTCGACAAGAAGACCTTTGTCTTGACGCCCAGGGATGAAAAGACAGATACGGAGCATTTCTTCGGCGACGGGGAATATTCCATTTTCAAGGCTAGTCTCGCACACAGGAAGCTCAATTACGAAGGGTTCGTCTCAGAGTCGAATTTTACTCTGTTCGATCCCGATCGCATTGAGATGCCGGAAGTCGAGCCTGAAAAGAGGAAGCTCTCGTTTATCGAAGAGGTGTTGGGCTATTCGAGGGAGGAGGCGATAAGAGAGGCTTCGAGGTGTCTCGGATGCAAACTTTGTGAGGATGCATGCCCCGCCCACTTGAAGATTTCGGACTATGTTGAGGCTATTTACGAAGACAAGCCGGAGGAGTCGCTGAGGAAGATTTACGAAGACAATCCAATACCAGCGATATGTGGAAGGATATGCATGAAGCATTGTGAAGATGCTTGTTCACTCAGCATAAGGGGCGAGCCGCTCGCTGTAAGATGGCTTAAAAGGTACGCGGCGGATACGGTTATGGATTATAAAAAGGCATTGGAGATTGAACCTCCTTCTCGGCCTAACGGCAAAAGGGTCGCCGTTATTGGAGCGGGTCCCGGAGGACTGTCGCTTGCCTATTTCCTTATCTTAAAAGGGTACGAGGTTACAGTTTTCGATTCGCTGCCTGGAGGGGGTGGGATGCTTCGTGTAGGGCCTCCTCTATACAGACTGCCTATTGAGGCGATCGACAGGGATGTAAATTATATTGCTTCACTGGGGGTGGAGTTTAGATTCGAGACGACCGTCGGTAAGGATGTTCGATTCGAAGAACTGCTCGAACGCTATGATGCTGTTTATCTCGGCATAGGTATGACGGTTTCCCGTTCGACGAGGGTTAAGAATTACGAGAAGGCTATACAGGCTCTTCCTTTCCTGCGGGAGAATAAAATCGGCAGCGGAATGGAAGTCGGAAGAAATGTAATTGTCATAGGCGGTGGGAATGTGGCTATGGATGTTGCAAGGGTTGCCGTCCGAAGGCAGAGCATGCGGTATTCTGATAGCGAATGTGTAACAAAGACGGTTTCGCTCGAGGATTGGGACGAGATGCCCGCGAGTGC
>NATK01000109.1 GCA_002085285.1 Candidatus Latescibacteria bacterium 4484_7 | reverse complement strand
CAAGCATGCCCGCCGCCGTCGCCAGCGGATTCGTTATCATGTTCCAGTGCATGAACCCCCCCTGCTGGGCGGCTACGATATTCGTTATGGAAAGCGTATGATGCTGAGCGGCAAGTGCAATGATAGCAAGTGCAAAGGGGACCTCTGATGCGGTAACCTGCGAAAGCCCTCTCATGACACCCATCGCCGAATATGGGTGGCCGCTTTCACCTGCCCCGAGCGCCATGCCCAACATTCCGAAGAATATGAAGTAGATGACGAGTATCACATCGCCCGAAAAACTGAAGTTCTGAAGCCACGTCGAGCCGTAGACGGCGGGGATGAAGAGGTATAGTCCGACGCCGCCCGTTATTCTGAACACCGGCCCGAGGTAGAACATTATTCCATGGTAGATCGACGTCCTCATCGTGAGGTTTCTCGCGATGTTGGCATAGAGAATCCAGACGGGCGGGCCTATTCTCCCCTGAACGCGCGCGATTATCTTCATCGTCGTTCCCATAAGCAGCAGCCCGTAGTTCATGATGACAAAGAGGCTCGCCAGTGCATACCCTATCTTTATCAAGATGTCCACCATCATCCGGCCCCGTTCTCCGAGTGTTCCAGGCGCTCGAGATTAAATTCGAATCCTCTATCGCTATCCGAAATATGCTGCACCATCATCATCTTCCCCCTGCCGATATGAAGTATATCAAAACGCCCACGATGAATATGTAGAGGGCGTATGTTTGACCGTCACCCGTGTATATATGTCGCACAGAGGCTGCGATCGAATGGGACCACTCGCTCACAGCGCTCCAGAACCTCTTTGCGAGAGGTTTAAGGATGGGGCCCATCGCCCTTCCGTACGGTGTAAAGAAGTTGTATGCGTAGTGTGTCGTTTCGGGGCTCTCCGGTCTTTCAGCGGCATAGACGATGTTGAATGGCTTTACCTTCTGCGGCTTAGCCGTAAAGAGAAGGAGGTATAGAAGCATGATTATGAATATCGCCATTACGACAATCATGACGGCGGTTCCGTTCCAGTAGCCGAGCGAGCTTACTGCGGTGAATCCGTGCCAGTTCAGCGTTGCCGGGATTATCGGGCTCACTATTGCAGAGAGCCTCTTTAGAAGAGTCAAAGGAAATGCGGAAAGGCCGAATATCGTGAGAACCAGTATGTATTGAGGTATCAGGAGCCATGCCGGAGCCTCTTTGATGTTCTTGTAGCGGGGCTTGGGCATGCCGAGGAATATCGAGTGTATCAGGCGGTAGCAGTATAGGAACGCAATGGTGCTGGCAAAGAACGCCACTGCCGCCTGCAGGTACCATCCCTTTTCGATCAACGCCTCGTAGATCAGCCATTTGCTCCCGAATCCCGCGAGAGGCGGGACGCCTGCTAGTGCTATTATCCCGATGAGCACCGATACGAAGGAGAACGGCATCCGCTTGATCAGCCCGCCCATCCGGTACATGTTCCTCGTGCCCGTTCTATAGACTACGCCCGCGATGGCGAGGAAGAGGAGCCCCTTGAAGAGCAGATGCAGCACCGAGTGCCATAGGGCCGCGACCCATCCAAGATGGCTCATCATCGCTGCTGCGAGCACGATGTAGCCGACCTGCCCAACGCTCGAGTAGGCAAGGAGCTTCTTTGCGTCTTCCTGGAATACTGCGAAGATGGTTGCGAATAGGGCTGTCAGGACCCCTATCCAGCCTATCACCGCTGACAGGCTCAGCGAGCCTATGTGCGGGGGGTTGTTTAGGCCCATATAGAGGAACAAGGCGAGGAATCCGAGAATCCCCGCCTTGGATAGGACCGCCGAGATCAAGGGTGATACGTCGTCTTCGGATTCTGCGTATGCACCGGGTGCCCAGATGTGCAGACCGAATGAGGCTGTCTTTATCAGAAAGCCGATCGAGACGAGTATAAACACGATTGACGAGTAGATTCCCGCGTGTGAGAGCTCGGACAGAGCCCATGCAGGCGAGACGGATGGGTTCGAAAGGCCTGCTGCGCCCGCAGCGGCTCCGGCAGCGGAGATGCCTGCTGCGCCCGAGATGCCCGAAGCTGTGGCTGCACCCGAAACGCCCGCTCCGCCCGAAACGGCGCCTGCTGCACCCGAAACGCCCGCGGCCAGGGAAGCGGCCGAATGCGCCGCGGCAAAACCGGCGAGCATCGAGAATGCCCCAGCCTGAGAGAAGACGATATATACAAGGGCTGCGTTTCTCGAAAGCCTTCCCCTTATTATGAGGAGATAGGAAGAAACGGTCATTAGTTCCCAGGCGAAGAAGAATATCAGCATGCTCTGCGTCGTAGCGAGAAGCGACATCGAGCCGATCATGAGCACGGTTAGAGGGAAGAGACCGGTGGAGCGTGCGGTGCGGAAGAGCATGCCCATTAACAAGACGAATCCGCCCCCCAGGAACAGCGCGTTGAAGAAAAGCGGCAGCCCCTCGGAGCCCGGGATCACCCTGTATGCGTACCAGGCGATCATCGCAAGGGCAACCAATCCCTTTGCCTTGACTGGCAGCCAATCGAGGGCAAAGAGTACAGCCGCTGCGACGAGAGGGAGAAATGCGGGCATGGGGCCCGTCAGCTTTGTCGAGAAGATGTAGCCCAAGCCGATCGAAGCGAGGGCAAATACCCACGGCGGAATCTCCATCGCTGCACTCGATTCTCTGAGGGGAGATCTTTCGGCAGTGGCGCCTGCAGCGCCCGCAGCATCTCCACGATCAGCCTGGCCGCCTCCAGCTCCCTCATCGGAGTAGCCGCCTGCAGGCCCGTCCTCGTCCAAGTAACCGCCGTAGCTGCCCGAGATCTCTTTCCATTCGCTCGTGGATTCATCGGCAGTCACATCACCCTTCACCGCAATACCGAACCACCTCATCAGATAAACGACCTCGAGAAGAGAGCCGAGAAGGATGAATGCGATCCAGACGAACATCTTCGCATCGGCGAGGTTCATGACGAGCGACCATTTTCCCCAGAAGCCGGGGAACGGGGGGAATCCGGCGAGGGAGAGAAGAAGCAGTCCAAATAGGATCTTGTGCCAAGTTCTGCCCTTGAGCACCTTCCATTCGTCTATCGAGTCGCGGCCTACTATGCCGGCGAGCCAGTAGAGGGCGCCCTTCGCAATGAAATGGTTGAAGAAGAGCGCACCAATGATGAAGTAGAGTGTCTGCCTGTCCATGCGTGTCATGTTGCCTATTGCGAGAATAGCGAGCAACAGCCCCATCTGTGCGATCGAAGAATATCCGAGGAGCCTCGTTGCCGCTCTCTGCTTGAGCCCGATGAGATTTGAGACGACGAAGGTTGTAATTCCCGAGACGGCCAACGTCATCATCAAGCCGGAGCCGAACAGAGGGAGCAGCTTGTAAACGGCGAAGAACAAAGCTCCCGTGCTTCCCGCTGCGATCATCGCCGTAACACCGGGGTTTGTGCCTTCATAGACATCGAGCGCCCATCCGTTCACGGGGAATTGTTTCATCTCGATGAAGAAGGTGAAGAAGACGAGGAAGATCGCCACGGAGAGAAGAGGCGTTCTCGCCGCACCGCTCAGCGCCGAGATCATAACGTCGAGGTTGAGTGTGCTCGAGGCGCTGTAGAGAAATATGATCCCGAGAAGGAGAAATGTTGAAGAGATGCTCCCGATGACGGCGTATTTGAATCCCGCCGAGAGCGACTTGAGGCGCGTATCCATGCCGATCAGCGCGTAACTCGATATAGATGTGATCTCGAGGAATATGAAGAGGTTGAATATGTCTCGGGTCATTATGAGCCCCGAAAGACCCAGCACCAGTGTGAGGAATAGCGCTTTCGATTTTATCCCCATCTCATCGAGGTGCGACAGGGCATAGAGGCCTCCGAGAAGTGCAAGTATATGAATTGGAAAGAGGAACAGCGCTTCCTCTTTGCCCATGAGAAGGTTGATCGAAAGCGGAGGCTTGAGGCCAGCGGTGAATATCTGGTGAGGCGTATCGTCTATGAATAAGAAGCGATAGAGCCATTCGCCCGATATCAGGGCTATGAACGCAAGCGCAGCGAGAAAAAGCACGTTCGCCGTACGCCTCGCCGATTCCCCGAAGAGAGGCAGCAGGAATGCGCCGCCGAGAGCGATCACGATTATGTATATCGGTTGTATCATTCAGATTCCTTTTTTCTCCTCTGGCCCTCGTGCCGGCTGCGCCGGTTCGGACCGTTTACCATTTGAGCTCCTTGTAGTCACTGATGTTGAGCGATTTCTTGTGCTTGTAGAGACTTATCACATAGCTCAGAAGCAGTGCGTTCACGGCGACGCCGATGACGATCGCCGTTAGAACGAGAGCCTGCGGAACGGGATCGACGACCATCTTCACGGCGCTCGAACGGGGAACGGCATCGTTGAGGATCGGTGCTGTACGGTGGTAGATGTAGCCGATCGAAATCATCGAAAGCTGCAGCCCTGTCTCGGATATGGCGATCCCGAGTACGATCTTTATCATGTTCTTCTTGACCAGAATTCCCCAGAATCCGATCACTATTAGAATAAATCCGAGTATGAGGACGCTGACCATTTCCTTAAAGCTCCGTTCTTACTTACCCGCAGACCTCACAAACAAACCTCACAAGGTGCGGGAGTATGGTGTAAAAGCTACATTCGATCTTTGAGTTCCGTTCAATTGTTCCTTCTGCTCTTTTCGGCGCCGCCTCACCGCCGCAGCCTCTGCACCTCTGTCCAGAGCCTACTCCGAGCTCCCTTTCATGTGCTCCAGTATGCCTGTCAGTTCCGTTCCAACCTTGAGGCCTATGAGTGTATATATGACCGGTATTGCTCCGGCACTTAGTACCTGTCCGTACGAGCCGAGAGGGAGAAAGCGGTTGTCGAGAAATCCTCCGGCCAGCAGAAACCCGAAGAGACCCACTATTACATAGAAGGCGCCGGAGAATGATTCGACTGCCGAGAGAGCGCTGTACTTCGTCCTGTACGATGGAAATGTCACGAAGAGAAGCAGAAGCCCCGAGGCTATAACCGCGCCTCCCTGAAAGCCTCCTCCAGGTGAAAGGTGCCCGTTTATGAATATGTATGTGCCGAACATCACGATCGGCGCGAGGAGCATCGTGGCGCCAGTTCTCAGAATCTCGCTCGCCTCGCGTTTCTTCTTTGCTCTGTCGTTTTTCCCCGATTTGCCGGAGAGGTGAAGGAACAATCCAACGCCCGAGGCGGCCAAGAATAGCACCGTGACCTCGCCCAGCGTATCGAGGCCTCTATAGGTTACAACGATCGCCGTAACAACGTTTGGAGCACCGAGTTCGGCTGGTTCGCGGCCCACGTAGTTTGCGGCGAGCGAATTGAGTTCTTTGCCCGGTTCCCATCCTGAAACGAGCAGATAGAGCATGTAGGCGAAGAGCGATATGACGATTATAGATAATATTCTTTTAATCATCTTCTGTATCCCTGTCCTTCGTCTTTTTCAATGCGTACAAAAAGATCACCGTCGAAAGCCCCGCACCTATAGCGGCCTCGGTCATCGCCACGTCCGGCGCTGCCATTATCACGTAGAGAACGCTCGCAAAGAGGCTTACCAAACCCACCGACACTACGGCGACGAGGAGGTTCTTAGTCTCGAGCGCGAGTACCGCACCGATGACCATCGAAACGCCCATGATTATTACGGCTGCAAGGATCATCGGACTATGCCCTCCCTGTTTGCGACGCACGCTGTGCAGGAAGCGAAAGGGGAAACGGTCATCGATTCCGTTTCTCTGTGCCATCCTCTTCTTTGCTGCGTTCGGTACGAGCGAGGATGATCGACTTTACTCATTCTCGCCC
>NATK01000108.1 GCA_002085285.1 Candidatus Latescibacteria bacterium 4484_7 | reverse complement strand
GGATATAGACGCACGGGCGAGAGAACCACAAGAGAAAAGACGAGAACGATCAGAGCGGCAAGGTGAATGCCTGTCCTACAATACGATCCTTTTCTTTTATAAGTCGAATTCATTTTCCGACATCTCGAAGCCAGAGGTCGATACACCTCTTACATTATTTCCCCGGCTGCTCTTTCATGAATCTATCGAAGTGCAGCGAGCATCCGGCACGCCGTTTTGCACCCCAAACCTATTATATAAACGCAATTGATATGCCAGAAATTTCGCTTTTATTTCAACGAATTACGGCCGATTGACCTGTGAAATTGTCCACTATTTTATAACCGTGTCCATATTCTAGGACAATACAGCCCGACTGCTGACACTTTATTAAACCCAACTCACATAGATGAAGATGGCGAGGATCGCAAGCGTGATGAGGAATTTTACGAACATTGCGCTGAGTTTCCCGATGAAGGCGAAGAACCCTGTTTGCAACGCCCTGCCCGCTGACCTGTAATACCCGTATTCGAAGAGAACTGCGAGGGCGAATGCCCCAACGAAGCCAAAGATGATACTGCCGGCCACAGACACTACGAAAGAACCGGCGATTGCCCCACCCAACCCTCCTATGAAGGCGCCGAGCACTCCCCACCTGGATGCTCCCTTTTCATGGACGTACACGACTCCGAGGAACGATTCGATGATCTCACCGATGACGAGCATGGCTATCATCACAAGAAGGATTTTCCAGCCGACCACGCCGAACCTGTGAGCTGCATCATAGATGAAGATTATTGCGAACGCCGTCCAACCGCCCGGGATCCCAACGAATATCAACAATTCACTCAGGAACAACAGCAGATAGAGAAGTACCAATCCGGCATGCTGGAGGAAAAGGGTCAAATAAGCCTCCTCGTCGGAAGACTATCTCTTGGACCTCTTCTTTGTGGTGGAACGGCTCTGCCATTCTATGAGAATCGGACTCGCCACATAGACAGACGAATATGTACCCACAACAACTCCGACGAACAGAGCAAAGGCAAAGTCGTGAATCACCTCACCGCCCATGAAGAGAAGGAAGAGGATCACTATGATCGTTGTGAGTGAAGTGATGATCGTCCTGCTCAATGATTCGTTGATCGATATATTCACCATGTTCTCGTAGCTCTCGCGGCGTCGTAGGCTGAAATTTTCCCTGATTCGGTCGAAGACGACGATCGTATCGTTCAATGAATATCCGACGATCGTCAGCAGGGCCGCTATTATGGCGAGAGAGAGCTCTTTGTTAAGGATAGAAAAGATACCAACGGTGATCGTCACATCGTGAATCAATGCAACGATGGCACCGACGGCAAACTTGAATTCGAACCTCCAGCTTATATAGATAAGGATGCCGATCATCGAGATGATTATAGCCGCCCATGCCTTGCTCTTCAATTCCTCCCCGATCTTCGGTCCCACCGTTTCTGTCCGCCTGATATCTATCTTTCTGTCGGGGAACTCTTTCATGAGCTCTGCTTTGATCTTTTCGGCAACCTTCGATTCGACTCCGAGGAACGGCAATCGAAACGCACAGCGATTAGAGCCTTCCATCGTCGCTGCCTGGAGACCCAACCCATGTTCCTTCAGCCTCACTTTGACCTCTTCGAGAGGTGGGAAAGAATCGGTCTCTACCTTTATCATCGTGCCGCCTTCTATTTTCTTCGAAAGATCCGGCGGAATCTCCTTCTCAGCGACGACGTTCCACGTCTTATTCGGATATGCACTCTTGAGAACACTTACGAGCTTCGATGCAGCGTAATCGGCCTCGTTGATTTTCTTGACCTTTATCAGATACTCGTTATGGGCCCCGAACTGCTGGATCTCGCCCCCGTGATATCCGGTTTCGTCAATGACCTTTCTCAGTTCATCGATCGGAACTGCTTTGTCGAAACGGACCTGAATCAGTGTTCCGCCTTCGAAATCAATACTGAGGCTTGGACCTCCTTTTACGATCAGCGATATGAGCCCTGCAATGATCAGAGCCCCGGATAGGATAAACGCCTTCCTCCTGGTCCCAACGAAGTTGATGTGTGTGTCACCGAAAAATCGCATATTCTCTCCTCTATTCTCTTTCGTCCATTCAAACCCCGAGGCCCCGTACGCCTCTTATATACTCAGCTTCTGGACCTGCCTGTTCCCCATCCAGAGCTGGTAGATGAGCTTTGTAAAAACGATGGCGGTAAACATGCTCGCACTGATTCCTATACTCAATGTCGTCGCGAATCCCTTTATCGGACCTGTCCCGAACTGCCAGAGAACGACGGCTGTGATCAATGTCGTCAGGTTTGCATCGAAGATCGTGGTAAACGCCCTGTTGTAACCGGCGTCTATCGCCGACCGTACGGTCTTTTCCTTCCTCAATTCCTCCCTGATTCGTTCGAATATAAGCACATTCGCATCGACCGCCATACCTATCGTCAATATGACCCCTGCGATACCGGGCAGTGTCAACGCCGCACCGAGATACGCGAGAAGCCCGAGAAGTATTATGATGTTCAATATCAATGCAGTCGATGCAATCAAGCCGGATAGCTTGTAGTATATGATCATGAATACGACGACAACGATGAATCCATACAGTGCTGCCCTCAGACCCTGGCGAATCGAATCTGCTCCGAGGCTCGGGCCCACTGTTCTTTCTTCCCTGATGATAAGCGGCGCAGGCAATGCGCCGGCTCTCAGCACTATGGCGAGATCCTTCGCCTCGACGTCAGTGAAACTGCCCTCGATTACGCCCTGGCCGTCGGGGATCTTGCTCTTAATCACCGGATACGATTTTATCTTTCCATCGAGGATGATCGCGGTATATCGGCCTACATTTTTACCCGTGAACTTTGCCAGCTCCCTCGCTCCCTTCCGATTGAAGCGGAAGCTCACGAGCAGTTGATTTGGAGCCTGCGGATTAGGCCTCGGTGTGGCGTTTACGAGGTTCCTTCCCGTTACGACCTCATCGGTGGCTACGAGAAAGAGGAATTTGCCTCTGCCGCCCTCGGGCATGTTGACCCAATCGTCGAACCAGATAAACTTGCTGTCTTTCGGCAGCACATCGAGTTTCTCCGCCTTCGCAAGCATTCGTCGAACACGTGGGATATTCTCTTCTTTTACGAGTATCCAATCCCTGTAGAAGCTCGAGAGAAGCGAGGTGAAAGGCTTGTCTTTGTTGACTGTCTCGAGAGGCACGTTGAATCTCGTCTCTTCCTGCCCAGGTATGGTGAGGCTGTCCGCCATCGCCGAGTCGAGCGGCGCGAGCCTCGGGAGAGTCGTAGTATCTGTCTTCGCGGCAAGCTCGCTGTCCTTGGCTTTTGCCGAGGTGTCCGCCGACGCCGTTGCGGCTTTTCCCTGCTTCACCTCTACGAGCGAGTCGGCCGCCTGCTGCTTGAATGCCTCGTCGAGCTTTCTCAGAACCTGAGCAACCTCCGACTGCTTTCGCACGAGACACCATTCGAGCATCGCTGTTTCACCTATGAGCCTCTTCGCCCTTTCGGCGTCCTGAAGACCAGGAAGCTGAACGATTAGCCTCTTCGTGCCTTCCTTCTGTATAACAGGTTCCGAAACACCGAATTGGTCTACCCTGTTCCGTACGACTTCAAGAGCGCGGTCGAGTACATCTTTTTTCTCGCTCGACTTGAGTCTCGAATCGTCCACCTCCAGAACGAGATGCATACCACCCTTGAGATCGAGACCGAGCTTGATCGACTTCTTCAGCAGCTTGTCGTACTTCGTCGGCTCCTCGGTTGCCATCTTTTCCCTTTCAGCGGGGCTCATCGTGGCAAGCTTCACTGTTGGATACAGGAAATAGAGCGATATCCCGATTACGATCAGCACTATGATTATCTTTGTTCTTAATTGTCTCACTTCTCCTCGCTTCCTTTGTCAAAGAGAAATAATATCGATTCAACGGTTCCTGAGAATCAAATCACACAACAAGAATTGCAAATAAAAAGCCCTTCTGAGGACCTGATCCCGGAACGAATACAAACGAATGCAAATTCCTTCAATAAACATTAATTATACGAAACCAAATAAGATAGTCAAATTGAAAATGCACCCGGCAGCCTTTTCGTGAGGCTCGATGTTTCTGGCCTCATACACCATCGGGCCCTAATTTCCAAAACTCGGGTTGACGACATTCGAATATATCGAACCGAAGCTGCAGTTAAATCCGACGGAGAAGCTGTAAGAGTACTGTGTTTCGAGTTCCTTCTTACCGCCTCCTCCGCCTCGAGGGGAAGTGTGGCGAATCGAATATTATCTGGTATCGTTGATCCCTTCGAACGCCTTTTCTCCGATGAGTGATATCGTGTACATGCCGCCCCCAGAGCAAATCGGCTCGAGCGTTATCAATACGTTAACGTCTGCATCGTACGCATCCCTCACGTAGTTGACGAATGTGATCTCCCCCTTGATGTAGTCTGTCAATTGCAGAGGGACGTCGAGATATAGACGCACCGCTCCGCTCTGAAACTCTGCGTCCGACGGCTTCAGCCGCCGAGCGCAAGAATCAGCGGGGGTGCAATGATACGATTCTTTTGCTTGACAATCATCAACAACCAGATTTTTTATAGATTGGTTAGAAAGACGGGCACTCCCGGTACCGATCCGGGTGCTTGATATTCACGGCAAGGTGTCGGTTACAGTGATACGAAAGGATCTTTTTTCGGTATCCGTCTTGCTCAAAAACATATATATTCAGTTAATGAATAGACAGCGGTGACAGGCGGACACAAGAATTAGAATATCAAGGAGCATTTCAACCCGCCTTTTCACTGCAAAAGGGAGTGATAGCCGTGACGACGGAAGAATTGAGAAAGCTAAAGAAGGCCGAGCTCTACGAGCTCGCCCGCAAGAATGGTCTAAAGGTGACGAGCCGCATGCTCAAGTCTGAGCTGCTCGAGGCCCTGACGAAACATTTCGCTTCTGCGAAAGTCAAAAAGACGTCTGCCAAAAATTCAATTGCCCGAGCTAAAACAGGCGCCGGCAAGACCGGTGCAAGCGCCGGCAAAAAGAAAACCACACCTGCAGCCAAGACTAAGAGCGGTGCACAAGGCAAGGCAAATGCAACGGGCGAGAAGGCGGCCCAGAAGAGCAGGCCGAGGAAAGGTGCCTCTCAGAGGGTCGGTCGCCAACGCACGAGACGGGAAACGCTTGCCCGGAAACGCCCCATCATGGAGGAAGTGGAGCGCGGGAAATACTATCTCGGCATGGAAGAGGCGCCGGTTGAGGCCGTCGAGATGCCGTCGCGTTACAACATAGACCGCATCGTTACTCTGGTAAGAGACCCCAACTGGATATTCACATACTGGGAGGTCACAGACGATACGATCGCAAATATGAAAGACCGATTCGGCGCAAACTGGGTTGATTGCAGAATGATCCTGAGGATCTTCGACAGAAGAGGCGATCGCTTCTTCGACATAGAGCTGAACGAATCGGCAAGAAACTGGTACATCAATGTCGAGCCGGCCGGTAAGTACCAGGTTGCTATCGGTGTAATTGATCCCGACGGAAAATTCGAACAGATAGCGATTTCGAACCTCGTTGAGACCCCAAGCGGGAGAATCAGCGACGTGGTGGATGAAAAATGGATAATCCCCGACGACCTCTTCGAAAAGATATTTTCTCTATCGGGGGGGGACGACATGCACGCCGCATCGATCGAACTGAAGGAGCTTCTCGAAAAGAGGCTGATGGAAGAGGTAAGCTCAGGCGGGGTGTCGAGCTTCGGAAGCGGAGCCGTGCAGAAGGCCGAGCGCAAAAGAGG
>NATK01000010.1 GCA_002085285.1 Candidatus Latescibacteria bacterium 4484_7 | reverse complement strand
GCCTCGACTCTTCCGATCAAGGTGATATCTTCATCTCTGTTCCCGCTGTAAGTCACTCCTTTGTCATCTTCTATATACACCCCGTTCAGAGTAACGGCGTCGAAGCCGCCGTTTCCTCCGCTTTGCACGAACCTCATCGCTGAATCGAGGTCTTCGAACAAGAGAACGTTTCCGATGAGTGCATGGATAAGTCCGCCTTCATCTTGTTTCATCGAAACAAAATCGCTCAGCCTTCCAATACATCCAGGATGACCAAGCACATCGGTGTCTTCAATCGAACGAGCGCCTCCCGCAAACAGCATCTTGGTGGCACCCACTTCGTGCCCGACGATCTCCCTTATCGCATCGAAGGCTTCGTCCATACCATTGACGAGAACCGAATCGAGTTTATCGTGCAACACTGCTAGAAGTGCAGCCTTGTACTTTTCATCGACTACTATGAGGTCAGCGAGAGGGCCCCGGAACCTAACCGAATCCTTCTTGACGAGAAGCCTTGTTCCCGTGGAATAGCCTTCGAGATTCTCCACCATCCCCTTTAAGAGCTCATACCTGCTCCTTACTTTGGCTGCTTCTTCCTTCTTAGAAGCAAGAAGAATCGACTTCGCGGCGATCCCCTCTTCTGTCGATTTGATCCTCGAAACGACCTTTTCCCTTTTCCTCTCTGCCTCCTCCAATTCGCTCCTCACCCTCGAAACATCCTCCTCGTACGATTCCTTTGTCGATTTGAGCCTGTTCGTCTCCTGCTCAAGCACGAGGATATCTTCCCTTACCCCCCTTACCTTGTCCTCGATCTGGGTCAGTGTCTCATTGAAATGCTCCAGCGAATTCTTTATTCTCAACTTGTCCTGAATGAAATCGAGCTGAGTCTGCTTTACCTTGAGCAGTTCCTCCTTCAGCACCGAGACCCTTTCAGAAACCTCTTTGTACTCTTCGGAAACATCCGCCATCGCGGCCTTTCTTTCTTCGAGTCTCGCCTCGATCCCCGAGCGATCCGCTTCGATCGCAGCAATCCTCTCTGCAAGATTCGCCAACCTATTGTTCGCTTCCTCTATCTCCTGCCGAGCCCTCTCTATCCTCCTCGACGCCTCGCTCTTTCTTTCGTTCAACTGGATAACCTTCTCCTCAGAGCTCTGGATCCTGCTCCTTATCTCGTACCTCTTGTTCTGGAGCTCGTTGTACCCGGATTCGAGCCGCCCGAGATCGTCTCGCTTCCGCTGCAATAGGCTCTCCGATTCGCCGAGAGAAAAATCTTCTCTCTCTGTCTTCTCCAATACGGTGTCGAGCTCAGACTCGATGCCCCTCTTCTCGGCGAGCAGTGCAGAGAGCTGCTTGCGCATCAACACGATCCCCCACACCTTTAGCCTTTCCTTGATCTTGCTGTATCTCTTTGCCTTGCCGACCTGATAACGCAGCGAGCGAACCTGCCTGTCGAGCTCTTCTATGATATCCTCGAGGCGAACAAGATCGGTCTCGGTGAGCTTTAATTTCCTCTGAGCCTCTTCCCTGCGCATCCTGTACTTGACGATACCAGCCGCTTCTTCGAACATAAGCTTCCGCTCGCCGTGGGTATCGTTGAGTACGAAGTCTATTATCTCTTGATCTATGATCGCATACGAATTGCTTCCTGTTCCCGTATCGGCGAAAAGTTCCCTTATATCTTTCAACCTGCACGGCGACTTGTTTATGAAATATTCGCTTATGCCGGACCTGTACACCTTCCTCGTTATAGTGATCTCGGAGTAGTCGAGCGGGAAGAGACCCTTCTCGTTGTTCAGCGTGAGGCTTACCTGGGCGAACCCAAGGGGCTTGTGTTCCTCGGTACCGTTGAAAATCACGTTCTCCATCTTTATTCCGCGAAGCATCTTTGCGCTCTGCTCCCCGAGCACCCATCTCACCGAATCCACGATATTCGATTTTCCGCACCCGTTCGGCCCAAGGATTGCAGTAATTTGATCCCTGAACTCGAGTGTCACTGGGTTCATGAATGATTTAAAACCTGCTATCTCGAGCTTCGATAAACTCACGATTCCTCCCCACTTAATTATCAATCACTGTATTTTTCCTTCAAAACCCTCGCATACCCGATCCTGCTCAATGAAAGCAACCTGATCCGAGTAGAATCCGCCTCTTTCTTTGTTGCATATTCACCAACGAGCACCCTGAACCACCGCTCTTCCTTTACCGTGACCTCAATCACATGAGCTTCAAAACCTTTTTTCTCAAGGAATTCCACTTCCTTGCCCGCCCTTTCCAGGTCCTTAAAAGAGGCAACGTGCACAGCGTAGTAATAGTTTCTCTTCACCTCTGACTCTTCCGTCGTCTTCGGCTCCGAGGTGCTCTTTTTCTCGACAAGCTTCGAGACAACACCTTCCTCAGCCCTCTTGGAGGACGTTTTTCCCATCGCCGAGGTGGTCTGGGTCTTCTTCGCCTCGGAAACATTGGTCTCGGCGGGGGCCCTGGATTCCCCGGTCGTGTCCACAGCAGAAACATGCTCTTCCTTCTTCACCGAAGCGCCGTGAGACTCCATCTGCTTATGAACGAGCTCGGTCATCCTCTGTGAGCTTTCCTTTTCACGAATGGAACGGTTCATGAAGAACCACCAGGACAGAAAAGCCACGATGAGCACGGCAACGGTTATCGTAACTATCCTCGGTAGATTGGAATGTCTCTCTTCCTCGACAGATACCACTTCCTCCGTCTTCTCTAGATAAGGCACCTCGCTCTCGGTCTCGCCAGTGGTCGCCTCTTCCGTCGGCTCTTCCCTTTCTGCCGGTGCCTCGGTCGCTTCCCTGTCACTCTTACCTTCCGCACCGATAAGCAATACATCGACCGACTGGACACCGAACGACTTGAGAGCGTCCACATGTTTCTTTAGTTCACCCTCATCGAACTTCTCGATGCGGCATCCCAAAAATACCCTGTCAACCTCCTTGCACAGGGGGTTTATCTCGCCCTCCTCCGTGTACATCGTCGAGCAGTAGATGACCACGTCACTCTTCTCGTGCAAAAACTCGTTGACCTTGGCGAATTCCTTCAATGCAAAAGGTATCGTCCTCGAAACGGGGAAAGACCCCGGCCCTATCACATTCACACCGTCTATCCCTATGTCTTTCGAGACCGACTTCAACGAGCTGCCGTACAAGAGAAGGTCGAGAAATCCATACTCCTCCACGTCTTCGACGAGGCCGCTCAATCCCGGGTTTAGAAAATCACAGTCGACAATAAGAACCTTCTTGCCGTGCTTGGCGAGAGAATGAGCTATTTGAAGTACAGAAAAATCCCGCGCCACGGTATCGTCATGGATGGACAAAGCGAGGAGTGAAAATCCCGCTCCCTCTTTCAAATCACGCTCGATGTGAGACGCAACCGTTTCGAAATGGTCGAGCTGCGCGGCGGAAGAAAAATCGCCCTCCTCCATGAAGGTATCGATCGTTCCGCTTTCGATCGGTATCGAGAATCCGCTCTCGAGAAAGTCGTACGATTCCGAACCGGTTGAATTTTCCTTATCAGAATCGGTCATACCTATCACTCCCTCCTGATAAATTCATCCATACTCATGATCATGGCTTTGACGATATAAATATCGTCTTCCTCCGACACCGTTCTGAGGTCGAGCAAAACTGCATCTCCCTTCACACGAACCATAAGAGCAGGGTCTATGGTTCTTAATCTTCGGGATAGCCCGGTAGCAACCTTCTCACCAAGATTAATCTCAATGAGAGGCGACGGCAAGGGATTTGTTGGATAGCTACCTCCTCCAATCGCAGATTCGCCTTTCACGATGTTCACATCGAGAGTTTTGAATTTCTTTCTCAGTCCGGAGACGACCTTCTCAGCCCTCTCATGCAGCGAATCGTAATCTGTGGTGATCATCCTATATGTCGGTATCTCGTTGAACTCCCCTTTCCAATACTGTATGAGTACCTGCTCCAATGCAGCAAGGTTCAACTTGCCCATTCTCAATGCCCTTGAAATGTGATTCCTCTTCAAGCGGGATATAATGTCGCCGCGCCCTACGATCGCTCCCCCCTGAGGTCCTCCGAGAACCTTGTCTGTGCTGAAACTCACCAGATCCACCCCGGTCTTTACTATATCCTCGATGTTTTCTTCCCCCTCGACACCAACTGTATCGAACGGGAAGAGAATACCGCTGCCCTGATCGTACATTACTGGAACGCCTTTGTCTCTACCCAGCTCCACCAGCTCTGATAACGAAACTTCGCCTGTAAAACCTACGATCCTGTAATTGCTCGTATGAACCTTGAGGATAAGTGAAGCACCCATCTCAACCGCTTGCTCGTAGTCTTCGATGTGAGTTTTGTTCGTCGTTCCTATCTCCATCACGTTGTCCACAGCCGAAGATAATATCTCGGGTAGTCTGAAAGATCCGCCGATCTCTACAAGTTCCCCTCTGGAGACCGCCACCCCGCCCTTCGCGCCGAGCGTATGGACGGCAAGGAGAACCGCCGCAGCATTGTTGTTGACTACGAGTGCATCCTCGCTCCCGGTAAGAAGCGCCAGCAGACGTCTGACACTCCTCGTTCGATCACACCTTCTGGCTGACTCGATCTCGAGTTCGAGGTCGACGTAGCCCCTCGCGGCCTGTTGAATCGCCTCGCAACACTTCTCACTCAGCAGCGATCTGCCGAGGTTAGTGTGAAGTATTACCCCCGTTGCATTGATAACCCTGCGCTGCTTGCTCAGAGCGACCTTTTCAATTTCACCCTTTACATCGTTTAGTATCCTTTTTCTTAGAGATTCCCCATCGAGCCCCTGTTCCTTGCCCGCTCTTATCCTTTCTCGATACCCATCTACCACTTCCCTCGCAATCCTCAAAACACCCTTCCTCGAGAGGATGTTGATGCTCGGAAAGACGGTTCCATCCTCCATGATAGAGTCTATCGAAGGTAACTCCTTTAGAAAATTAATGTTAGTCATAATTCTTAAACAACCTCTTTAGCCTGCAATCTGCCCACTTCTACCATATATTGTAGATTGCGTCAACATATTTCACAATATATAGACTGTTTCTCATCCACTTTCAAGCAAACTTGTAATCAGACGCGAAAAAAGGTGCAATATCGACGGTCCATAATTAAACCTTGATGGAAAATGCAACCTCTGGTAATTATTCTTGTATGAATCGATTTCTTAAAAACCCTGTTGGCCTGAATGAATAGAGGTTCGACATTGAAGAGAATCAACTTGCTGTCCGCAGCATTGGCAATCATCTTGCCCGCCATAATCCTTACCGGAGGGTGCACGAGGTATCCGAGCGGGCTCGAAAGGGTTTACAGCGAGCTCAAAGAGCAACCACTCGGTCCCGGAGCATCTGCTCTAAAGGGAAGGATAATCGTCATAGACCCGGGGCACGGTGGATACTTCGACGGCGCACTCGGTCCGGATAGTCTAAGGGAGGCTGATGTCAACCTCGGGGTCGCCCTCTATCTCTGGGGTCTCCTGAAAGAGGCAGGTGCCGATGTTCACCTGACTAGATCGACGGACAGAGACTTTCTGCCACCCGGCTCCACCGAACTAAAAGACGACCTGCAGAACAGAATGGCGATCGCCGACAGCTTCAATGCCGACGTCTTTCTGTCGATACACCACAACTCGAACCTGCAGCTAGACAGAAAGAAGAACGGTATTGAGGTATACTACAAGAGCAGCGATACGGGAGCATCGCTCATACTCGCAGGCGACGTAATGAAACACCTCTCGAAGAACCTAAGCATTGAGAAAGCGGCGGTGAAGCCCGGAGGATATTTTGTCCTGAGAAGATCGAACGCCTCGGCCAGCATTCTCGGTGAAGCGAGTTACCTTTCCAATCCGATCGTAGAGAAAAAACTGAAGCTATCCAATAAACAGAGGCTCGAGGCAGAGAGCTATTTCCTGGGACTCATCGACTACTTTTCACGAGGGGTTCCGAGGCTCGAAAGAACAGCCCCTGAGGCCGACACAGTGCAATCGCCCGAGCCGCTCGTTTTCCGCGTCAGGGAAGTCGACGGAATCGCCGTCGATGCGGCCAGCGCAAAGATAAGAATTGCATCCAAAGAATACAATGCTCTATACCTGACTGATTCGGGCGAACTGTACTTCGATCTTCCGCCGTTCATTCCGAACGGTCACTACTCCATAGAAGCCTCCGTATCATCGATACTCGGCGGAATAGGCAAGAGCAAGAGATACGATCTTACGGTGGCAAGGCCACCCGCATTCATCATCCCTATAAACTCTCCATACACGCAGAGCGGTTCGATACGGTTGAAGGTCCTCGATGCATTGGGTGAACCTGTACTCGATGGAACCGCAGTCTCTGTATCGATGAACGATAAGCAGAGCATCTTCGAAACTGTGAAAGGAATCATATCGGTCGAAGTTGGCAGTGAGCAGCCCCCCGCCCGCTTGATCGTCAATGCTCTAAACGTCACAGACACGCTCGATGTGAACACCGTCAAGAATGAAAAGGAGATCCGTATAAAGGCAACAAACCGATCGAGCGGTGAAGCAATTCCCGGCACGATTGCCATTACGGCAGATAATATACCAATAAGGAGCGGTTCGAACGGAGAGATACACCTGAGCGGAGAAGAGACAAGTGGGCGATTGATCATCTATGCGAAAGGGTACGTACCGGCGCTGTTGGACACTCCGGAGAACGTCCCGGAAAGAGGAGACGTGCTCGTTTCTTTGCAGCCGCTATTCGACGGGGTGTTGTTCGGCAAGAGAATATCGATCGACCCGGCGAGTGCCGATCCGGTCGGCGACGGGACCGCCGAAGAGAAAACCAGCGAAGACCTTGCCAACCTCGAGTTGGCGAATGCGCTCGAGGGACTTCTGACGGCCGCAGGTGCAAGTGTACGCATCACAAGGAGAGGTGCCGAACCCATCTCGAACGAGGAAAGGATCTTCAAGGTGAACTCGTTCAAATCGACGATCGCAATAAGGCTGGACCACGTGATACCGACCAATGAACAGCCTGCACCTTTCGGAATCCTTCACTATCCGGGCAGCAAAAACGGGATGGATCTCGCTCGAAGAATAGCGGGCGGCTTGAACCGTTTCTACGGGAAAGATGCATTCAGGGTGAACGAATCTGCGAGACCCTTTCTCCTTCAAACCCACTGCCCGGCATGCGAGATCCTTCTCGCTCCAATAGGTTCGAGCCCCGGTAAAGAGCTGGTATCAGACAACAGATTCATCCGCAAAGAATCGTTCGGCATCTTCGAGGCAATAGTGAGATACTTCTTGAACGACTCGAGCGATCTTGCCTCATGCACGATAAAGATTACAAAGGGAGGCAATCCTGCTGCCGGAGTACCTGTGACGATCAATCTAGTTTTTACGAAAACGACAGATAAAGAGGGAAGAGCGCATTTCGGAGCAGTCGACGTCGGCGAGATTGTGATCTCTATCGGGGATAAAGAGGGAAGATCGAAAACCGTTCGAAGGACGGTCACACCACAGGGCAACAAAGAAATAACTATAGAATTGCGATGAAGCAGACGCTTTGCATTTGAGAAAGTTTCCAAGTCGAATCTCCCTTACAAGGACCACCCCTTGACTTTCAACCAAGACCCAATCCATATTCAATAAAAGGATCAACATGGGAAAGATAAAGGAATACGACCGTAAGATGAGGAAAAGGCTTGCGATTTCCTTTCCCATCTCATTGCTAGTCCTTTTCCTCATCCTGCTTAGCATGGAAAAAACCGATGTAGTACGAAAAATCGTCCAGGTAGGATACAGGGGACCTATGCAACTCGTACCCGAAATCCAGATCGTCAACGAAACCGGTCTTCAGAATGTAACGAACAAAGAAAAAAAACAGGTGATGAAAGTCGAAGACATAAGGATCGAGGGTGAAAAGGCCAAGAACGACAAGGGCAAAAAGCCTCGTGAAAAAGAGGGGACAAAGAATGCGAACGAATCGAAGGGAAACACGGAGATCAACAATCTCTATAGAAATTATCCAAGCAGAGCAAAGGTGCCATACAGGGAAGACTATGTTATTCTCAAGATGGTAAAACCCGCATACCCGGCCGATGCTCTCGAAATGGGGATGGAGGGATACGTGCTGGTCGAAGTATATGTGGACAAGAACGGCAAGGTCGGCGGCGCCTGGGTGCGAAGCTCTTACGGACCCATCAGCTTCGAAAAATCCGCTCTAGATGCAGTAAAACAGTTCGTTTTCGATCCGATCAAAGAGAACGGCAAACCGATTTCATTCTGGGTAAGCTTCTTGATAAGATTCAGACTGCGCTATTGACGCGGGGCCTTGATAGTGACGAATGGCCTCTTTTCCCCATCGAGAACGATAAAAAAGGGAATCCCCTCGCTGTTGATCAATTTCAAATAACTGTGGCGCCTGTTGTTCATGATCTTTTCAAGCTCTTCCCTAAGCTCGTGCCCCGATGAGCTGCTTTTCTCCATTGCGTCTGCTATTGTAATGACTCCTTCGTACCCCCCGAGCACAAACGGGTTGACCTCCTTCACGGGCTCCGAGATCAATGCCGAAGCGTTGATAAGGGCCTGCTTTTCATCCTGGGAAAAGAAATCGTCCGGGAAAACGGCCCCCTCCATATCGCGTGCAACCATCTTGAAAAGTCTCGGCGCATTCCAGTTGCTCAATCCGATCAATTGGACACCGAATTCATAAAACGAAAGTTGCGGTAGGATCAGGATCAAGTCTTCCGTGTCAGAAGCGATGAAGAGGCCTTCGGGTGCCGCCGATCGTATCTTTTCTATCGATTCCTTGAAATCGGTCGTGCCCTCCTCATAGAATTCGGCGCTGCACAACACACCACCTCTTCTCTCAACTTCGCTTTTGAACAACCTCTCGAGTCTGTACGAATGCGGGTCGGCTACAGCGAGAAACGCTATCCTCTTCAAATGAAGAACACGGCATGCCACCTCGGCGCAGGCGATTGTTTCGGTCTCAGTGCCCCTGTTCATCTGAAAGATCCAATCACCTATATTGGAAATGCCTTCCTCTGTTGCCACAGTCGATAGAAATGCCACTCCATTGAGCTGTGCGACTTCGGCTGCCGAAATCGTAGTCGAGCTAAGTACCGCGCCCACTATTGCATCGACTTTTTCCCTGGCGATCAACTCCTCCGCTGAATTCCTCGCTATCAGCGGATCACCGTTCGTGTCTGCTGCAATAATCTCAACCGACATATGTCTCGTCGCCTTCAACTCCTCAGCCGCTATAGAAACCCCATGCAAAAACGCCTTGCCTATGGCCGACAATCTACCTGTAATCGGGCATAGGAGACCTATCCGATGAATCGTACCACTCCCTGACTCCTTCTTCTTCTCTATGACGACCTTCCCCGTGGGAAAAGGTGCCGGAGAACTCTTCTCAGACTTTATCCCCCTGAGAAGCGACGAAAGCTTTCGTACTGAGGCGGTGTCGTTTACATCGACGGCAAAATCCATGCTGTTTCTTATGATGATGTCCACGCCCTCGCCCGGGTAGAATTGATTTATCAAATTTCTTCTGTTGTTTTCGCTCACCAGTGGAGCCAGTTTCTCCAGTGCCGTCAACATCTTCGATCTTACATCCTCCGGTGCGCCGATCTTCAGTGCTGTGAGAGCATCGTAGCAGGCTGCTTTGTAATCACCCTTACCCTCGTGTATCTCGGCCATCAGAGCATTGGCGTTCGCAGCCTTGAGCGATCCGCCGCTGATGATCGGCTTCAAGATTTCTTCCGCTTCCTCGTAAAGTTTCAATTTTATATCGGCGCCGGCGACGAGCAATGCAACCTTTTCACTCGCCGCGTCACTACCATAGAGCGAAAGAAACTTTTTACCGGCAGTACGCACTCCCCTGCAGTCTCCATCAAACTCCCTCGTATGGATAGTTGTGAGAAGATCATCTTTCGTAGGAAGTTTACTTACAGGTGCGAGCTCCTTTTTCTTCTGTACGGCACAAGAGGAAAGGAGCATCGAAGCCGCAGAGACAGCGACGACCAGAACGAGAAAGGATCTAATGGATCTTTTTTCGAGCACTCTAAAGACTCTCCCGTCTTTCCTCAATGATTCTACCGCTCATGAGCTCCTTTGCCGGATGTTCCCAGCTTGAGATAATCCATGGCCACTTCGTGATAATGGACGGCCTGTTTAATCAGTTGATCTTTGCTTTTCTCGCCGAGTTCCTTCTTTACCGCTGCCGGAACACCTGCCACGAGGGAATGTGGCGGCACGACTGTATTCTCGAGAACAACGCTTCCAGCAGCTACTATGCTTCCGGTTCCGATCTTCGCCCCGTCCAGAATGGTGGCGCCCATACCGATAAGACACGCATCCTCTATCGTACATGAATGAAGTATCGCACCATGTCCAACGGTCACATAATTACCTATGGCAAGATCAGGACCGCCCGTCGTAACGTGCAGAACACAGCAATCCTGAATATTCGTATAGCTCCCAATCCTGATACGCCATACATCGCCCCTTATCGCAGCCTGATGCCATACACTGGAGCAGTCTCCGACTTCGGTGTCTCCAATCACAGCAGCCGATTCGGCCACAAATACATTCTTGCCGATTACGGGGCTTTTTCCTCTATATTCTCCTATCATCGAATTTTCCCATCATAATGAAATGATTCGGTGAATTTTCATTTACTCGCACCCTTGCAACATGTGCAGCAATGATATACTCAACACAAACCGACAATCAGCACTATCCCAATCAACCGTCAGAATTCGAACTCGTCGAAATCGTTCGATTCAAAATCATCTAAACCATCGTCTATGTCGTCTTCTCCCTCACCGAGGTTCACACGCCTCTTATACTTGTCGAACAACTCCTTGTCAATGAACAAAGGAGCCTCTGCCCTCAATGCAAGTGCTATCGAATCGCTCGGTCTTGCATCGATATAAAAGACATCCTCACCCCTATTCAGGATAATACGGGCGAAATACGTATCGTTTTGAATACCCGTTATCTCTATTCGCCCCACCCTTGCGCCGAGAACATCGATGATGATCTTGAGAAGGTCGTGAGTCATAGGTCTCTCGAAACTCCTCCCGGCAAGAACAGTGAAGATCGCAGTGGCCTCCGCTGTCCCTATCCATATGGGGAGTACTTCTTCATCCTCTAATGTCTTAAGGAGTACTACCGGATGACTGCGGTCATGATCCAGAGCTATTCCCTGCACCGACACTTCGAGAAGTTTTGTCTCCGACATCTATTTGTTCTCCTTGCTCATCGATTTCTTCATCTGTTCGAAACTATCGAACTTCGGATGGGGCTTATTCATATTCTTGATCATCCACCTCGCGCTCTTCGTTATCTCTGCGTCCGGATATCTCTCTATCAGACGATCGAATACTCTTCTTGCCTGAACGATGTCCTTTATGTCTTCCGAATAGAT
This sequence comes from Candidatus Latescibacteria bacterium 4484_7, assembly GCA_002085285.1. Taxonomy (GTDB): domain Bacteria; phylum Krumholzibacteriota; class Krumholzibacteriia; order Krumholzibacteriales; family Krumholzibacteriaceae; genus 4484-7. Next base: position 4,680 of record NATK01000010.1, on the reverse strand, counting down.
GAAACCGACCATGAACAATGCCTCAGGCGCATACTTGTGGTCGGGATAGATGCTCGCCAATTTCAAATAGAATTCTATCTTCTTGTTCGGATCATCCTCCATCTGTGCCATCTGCCACAGCTCCTCCGGAGTCCTTGTGGAATTGATGATCTTCTCCCTTACGAAGTTCTGCGGTTTGTACTCTTTTCTCAACTTCTCGAGTTCTGCTTTATATGCCGCGCTTGCCTTTCTAGACCTGAGTTTCTCCTTGATCTGCTTTCTCACCTCAGATAGAGGCTTTAGCATCCCGGGCTTCTTCTCGTTCAGCTTGACGATCGAGTAACCCTTTTCCCAATGGATAATATCGCTTATTTGCCCGACCTTGAGCTTCTCCACCGCTTCTCCAAACGTCTTGGAAATACCCACGGATTTGATATAGCCGTCGGGGTTGAAATACCCGAGACTCCCCGAAGCAAGAGCCGCCACTTTGTCTTCGGATTCCTTGGTGGCGAGTCTCGTAAAATTCTCACCCTTCGACAGTCTTTTCTTCCATTCGACCGCCTTCAAGCTGTCAGTTGTGAAGATGTGCTGAGCGCGAAGCAGAGTTTTGGTCATGAACTCATCTTTGTGATTCTTGTAGTAATTGACAATCTCGTCTTCTGGTATCTTGATTTTATGAACGACTTCCTTTCTATAAAATTCGCCCATAAGTATCTTCTTTTCGGCGTCTTTGATCTTTTCTCTCACATCTTCGTCCTTATCGAGATGCTTTTTCAAGGCTTCCTGGTATACAAGCTCTTCGTCTATCATCTGATCGAGAAGCTTTGCCTTTCCGTAATCGCCCTCGTACTCAGCCTTCTGTGAAGGAAGAAGTTCGTCATACCTCTTCTCGAGCTGCCTCATCGTTATCTTGCTGTTTCCGACCCTTGCTGCAAGGCCGGTGTTGACCTCCAGCTTCTCTTTTTTGGAGCACGATACTGCAAAAAGCATCAAGACGAAAATGCTCGATACAAACAGAATTCTGCCTAACCGCATTACCTACCTCCTCGGAGTAAGATCAAAGAAATCTGTTCAAACCTCTTTTTTCCATCAACTCAACCAACTCTTTCACCTTTTGACTAGATCCCCTTTTACAGACGAGAACCGCTCCACCCAATACCGCCACAATGACATCGTCGACGTCGATCGATGCAACGAAACCATCGGGATTGAAGAACAGGTTGCCTTTCGAACCGACACTCAAATAATCTCCCCTGCCGGCATTCCCATTCTCGTCTCGAGCAAGGAGCTCATAAAGCGCGTCCCATGAGCCCACGTCGCTCCAGCCCAGATCGACAGGTAGCGTAACTACATTGTCCGCTTTCTCCAATACGCCGTAATCGACCGAGATCGAGGGCATTTTCTCATACTCTTTCCGGAACACCTTATCGAAATCGCCCCTATCAATAGCCTCTTCAAGGTGATTGAGCACGACCAAAGCATCAGGCATATACCTTGCCACAGAGTCGAGAAACACGGACGGCCTCCATACGAATATGCCGCTGTTCCAGAAGAAGTTTCCTGCCTCGAGATATCTCGACGCCGTATCGGCATCGGGTTTTTCATGAAAGCTTTTGACTCTAAAACTATCGAGTTCATCAGAGAGGAAAGTATCACCCGTCTCGATATATCCATAGCCAGTGGCGGCAAATTTTGGCTTTATGCCGAACGTGACCAGAACATCGTTTTCCGAAGCGAGTCTCCCGGCATATCTCGATGCCTTAACGAACATCTCGACATTGTCGATCATGTGGTCGGCGGGGCATGTTATGAAGGGTACATCTCCTGCAAATTTTCTTATTAAGATCGAAGCTGCCGCTATCGACGGCCCGGTGTTACGACCGACCGGTTCAGCAAAGACTCTTGCCCTGTCGAAACCGGGAAGCGCTTCGATAACCTGATCCACCATGCCTTCCTGTGTCAAAATGATTATTTCGTCTTTATCGATGAATGAAGAAATGCGCCTGAACGTGGACGCAAGCATCGAATCCGTCCCGTCAATATCAACAAACTGCTTGGGCTTCTTCGAAATGCTCACAGGCCAAAATCTTTTCCCCCTGCCTCCCGCCAGAATAACGGCATACACGAGGCTACTCCTTCAAAAGCTTGGATGTTTCGATGTATTTTCCAAGCACCTTCGCCATTTCCGATTTGATTCGATTGAGTCTCTCCTTAGTATCCGCTTCAAACCTCAATACGAGAACAGGCTGAGTGTTGGAGGCTCTGACAAGTCCCCATCCACCTTCGAATTTTACCCTCGCACCATCGACGTCTATGACCTCATGGTCACGCTTGAAGTACTCTTTGACCTCATCGACTATCTTGAACTTATCCTCGTCGCTGCACTCCAATCTTATCTCAGGAGTACTTTCATACCCCTTGAGGTCGGAGAGGAGCTCGCTGAGCTTCTTGTCAGCGTGAGAGACTATCTCGAGCAACCTGCATGCAGCATATACAGCGTCGTCGTAACCGTAGTACCTGTCGGCAAAGAAGATGTGTCCGCTCATCTCACCTGCAAGAAGCGCATGTTCCACCCTCATCTTCTTCTTGATTAGGGAATGTCCTGTTTTCCACATGATCGGCACGCCGCCGTGTCTTTTGATGTCCTCTATCAGGGCCTCTGAGCACTTGACCTCGAAGATTATCTTTGCCCCTGGATTCCTCGAGAGAACATCCCTCGAGAAAAGTGCAAGCAGCCTGTCTCCCCAAATGATATTTCCCTTGTCGTCGATCACACCGATTCGGTCGGAGTCTCCGTCGAATCCGATACCGAGTTCGAGACCCTGAGAAACAACGGTCTCCATCAACTTCTTCAGATTCGCCGGTACGGTCGGATCGGGGTGATGATTGGGGAAGCTGCCGTCGGGCTCCATGTACAACTCACGAGGTGACAACCCGAGTTTCTCGAACAACGCACCCGTCACTATACCCGCAGTGCCGTTACCACCGTCTATGGCGAAATCGACCTCCCTTCCGATATCAACGTTGGCTGCAACGTACTCGACATATTCGGCAATGACATCCTTCCTTTCCAGCGATCCGTTACCGGTGGCATCGGGGTCACCGCCCTCAACGATTCTATACAGTTCTTTTATCTCGTCGCCATATATCGTCCCCTCACCCCTGTACACCTTGAACCCGTTGAACTCCGGCGGATTATGACTCGCGGTGATCATCACTCCGCCGTGTATCTCCCAGCTTTTCACCGCGAAATAAAAAACAGGCGTAGGCACCACACCTATGTCGATCACATCGATTCCACCGACTCTCAGACCATCCGAGACGGCATCGAAGAATACAGGGCTGCTGTGCCTGTTGTCTCTTCCGACGACGGCCTTTTTTATTCCTTCGCGCTTGAACGTATCTGCTATTGCGAGTCCGAGTCTCCTGACACCTTCCGGGGTGAGGTCTTTGTCGACGACCCCCCTTATATCGTACTCTCTGAATATTTTTTCGGGTAATTCGCTGATTTTGCCCTCCTTTACTCAGGGTCCACTATCAACTACTGCAGGACGAATTCTACGTCTTTTCGTCGCTACAAAACCGCCCCTATGAACGAGCACATCCTATTCCTTGACCACCCAGACCTTTATAGGAACTTCGACTTCTCTATGAAGCCTTATCGGTACTGTATATACACCTAGTTTCTTGATAGGTTCCTCGAGAATAACGCTTCTTGGGAAAGAGATAATTCCTCGCGTAACCGTCCCTGACCTTGACAACGTCGCCCCTTACTCCAAGGCCGCTTACATCTTCTCTAAGTATGACTTCCATATTCAATCCCCCTTATCGGTAATATTCTTTCACGTACGGTATGAGTGCAATGAACCGAGCACGCTTTATCGCTCTCGCAAGCATCCTCTGGTGTCTTGCACAGGTACCGGTTACCCTTCTGGGGGTAATCTTTCCCCTATCGGTAATGAATCTTCTCAATAAGGAATCGTCTTTGTAATCGATCTTTATCTTGTCCATGCAGAAGCGGCACGGCTTCGAAGGAGCTACCTTCCTCTCCTTTTTCTTCTTTTTGTTGGTATTGGCCAATTCATTCCTCCTTATTCTTCGTCTAAAACGTTACTCCTCAGCCTTGACCGGTTCAGGGTTGTCATCGATCACTATCATATGTCGAATCACCTGATCATCGAACCTGAAAACCCGGTTCAGTTCGTCGAGAATATCGTTGTTACCAGTGAACTTCGATACGATATAGTACCCCTCCTGGAACTTCTTTATAGGGTAAGCAAGTTTGCGCTTGCCCCATTCGTTCACAGTTCCGACCGTGCCTCCACGAGAAGTTACTATCTCGTCGAAACGGCTCTTTTTTTCTTTTATTGCGGATTCATCAAGGGTGGGTACAAGAATGTACACACATTCGTTTCCCCCAAGTTGAGAAAAGTAGGGAAATTGGATGGGCTCCAGTGCCCTGAAATTTAATTGTAGACAATATAGCACGTCACGATTAAGAGGTCAAGTGAAGATAGATAGGACAACCGGGAACAGGAATAGACAAGGTGACCACTCTGTTATTAGGAGTTATAATGTATCTTCCGTTCTCTAGATAAAAGAACAAAACAAGCTGACGATCACATGTCGGCGCAGGTTCTCTAGTCCGTCTCCTTCGGTGGAGCGTTGAATCTCTGCATTGCCGTCGCCACACCTTCCGTC
>NATK01000107.1 GCA_002085285.1 Candidatus Latescibacteria bacterium 4484_7 | reverse complement strand
GTCGTTACTATGACCGAAGATGCCTCGACTACAATCTCCTCGGGCTGCTGGGTATAATCGATCGCATTGGTCGGACAAGCCTTCGCACACAGACCGCACATTATGCAGTGATCGGGATCGAGCACAGCGACCTGAGGAATGGCATTGGAAAATGGTATATAGACAGCCTTTCTCGCACCAAGACGCCCCTCGAATTCGTGTTCGAGGTAAACAGGGCATGCATACTCGCAGAGCCTGCATCCTATACAGTCATCCTCTATGACGTATCTCGGCTTCTGTTCGACCTTCGCCGTAAAGGTGCCGTTCTTCCTCTCGACTTTCCGCACCTCGGCGTAGGTCATTATATCAATGTTGTCGTGATGGGCAGCCGCGGCCATCTTCGGAGTGCAGATGCAGCTTGCACAGTCGAGCGTTGGAAAAACCTTGCTCAACGATATCATTCTGCCGCCGATTGAAGGCTCTTTCTCGACGATGAGAACATGAAAACCCTGATCGCCGAGATCGATCGCAGCCTGAAGGCCGGCTATTCCTCCACCTATCACAAGAGCATCGACCTTCCTAACACTGCTCTCCGCCATCTACCCTTCTCCTTCGGCTGCTTCTATCTCATCGAGCGTCTCTCTCATCGTCTTTACTTCCTTCAAGAAGGCCTTTATGCAGACTGTACATATCGCACATAGCTTGAGCCGCCTCGTATCCATCCCCTTCTCCTTCATTATCGCGTAGACCTTCGATATTCGAGCGGCGAGCTTGTCATATGCACCTTTGTACGGGCATTCATGTCCGCAGCTCATTACGACTATGGCGTCAACTCCCTTTTCGAATGCCCGCATGTAGAAATCTTCGGGGAAAAGAACCGGGGAGCGTACCTTGATAATATATGTATCCGTGGGAAATTCGAGATGGCTCTGACCGACGCTGTCTGCACCGGGGTAGGCACAGGCCTCCGTAGCCAGCAATAGGATCTTTCTTTTTCTTACCTTGACTTCTTCAGCATTCATCAGTCGGCAAACGATTGTTAAAAACCAGTCCGATCCGAACCCACACAGCCGTCATAGGCACGATCGCCGAGCTGCCGCAGGTCCATTATATGAATTTTTCAAAGCATCCGGCTACTTCAGGCGCTTCAGGAATATACGATCGTATCCTTCCCCCGACAGAACACCGAGGTACTCGTGCCCGACCTTCTCAGCCCATCTCGGCAGATCGGCCTTCGTCGACGGATCACTGGAGAGAACCTCTATGACCTCTCCCACCGAGACAGCCCCAATAGCCTTCTTTGCCTCCAATAGGGGGCCCGGGCAGGCGCTGCCGCGGGCATCGACCACCTTTGCAGCCTGCACATTCTGAAGATCGTTTTCATCCATTGCTTTTCCTTTCTAAGTAAAAAATTCCTTCTTGAAAACTACCACCAATTCCTTAGAAACTCAATACCACATCCGCTTCTTCGGCCAAAGAGATAAACGTCGCCACGCCGCCTATCTCGACACCGTCTATGAGGTCTTCTTCAGTGATTCCTGCGATGGGAAAACCGGCTGAGCAGGCGATGAGCCTCGAACCGGCCTCTTTTATTATGTCGATGAACTCCGGAAGGGTCTTGGGCGAACCGTTCATGGTAATCTTCTCGGCACCACCCTTCTTGATGATATTCAAACCATTCATGGTGAAAAACATCGAGACTTCCATGTCGGAAGCTATCGCGCCGGATGCAAGCATGAAAGGCGGAAAAGCCTTCTGGGGATCATCAGAGCCGCAGAAAAACAACACCTTCTTGGCCATAATTTCACTCCTTCCACAAAGACACTAAAGATTATTGAAGAACTCTACAATTGTCAAACAATAAAACAAATTAAAATAAAAATGAAGCAAAAATTAAAAAGCATTTAATATTAGTTATCTCTCAACCCAAAGTCAAGACGAATCATGAGAAAATACCGGGAATAGGAATAGACAAGGTGACCCCCCTGTTATAAGGGGTCATGATGATCTTCCGTTCCCTAACCATAAGAAAATATATATTCAATAAAAATATTGACACTCCTCTGCTCTTCGAGTAATTTAGCCGACAAAAAGGAGGTGCTCATGGAGAACAAGATGGCTAATCCTGCGCCATTGGGTTTGATGGGTTTCGGGATGACCACGGTTCTGCTAAACATCCACAACACGGGTGCATTCCCGATGAGTTCGATTATTCTCGCGATGGGGATCTTTTACGGCGGGCTCGCGCAGATCCTCGCCGGAATAATGGACTACAGGAACGGTAACACCTTTGGCACAACGGCGTTCACGTCGTACGGTGCCTTCTGGTGGACTTTGGTTTTCGCCGTGTACTTCAACGGCAAACTCGGAATACCCGCCTTCAAGAGCGGATTCTTTGCATGGTATCTGTTCTTCTGGGGTATATTCACGCTATTCATGTGGATTGGCACATTCAAAACGAACAGAGCCCTGCAGACCGTTTTCCTCACACTCTGGATACTATTCTTCATGCTCGCTGCAGGCGAAGCATTTGGTCTCGGAAACGCCTGGAAGGTGATAACAGGCATAGAGGGTATCTTCTGCGGTCTCTCTGCGATGTACGCATCGCTGGCGTTCGTGCTCAACGAGACACGCGGCAAGACGATCCTCCCCGTTGGAGAGATTCACTGAACAGGAGAATGGAATTAAGCATGGAAAAAGGGACAGCCCTTGTGGGCTTGTCCCTTTTTCCATTCATCCCTTGCAAATGACTCTTCTCAACGTCTCGTATGCGATATTCGCACCACAGACGATTATCGCAACATGTTTGCTTCTGTACTCATCGCGCAGTTTGACGAATGACATTATGGGCACCGCTGCAGCGCCCTCGATCAACATGTGCTCTCGCTCAAGGAACGTGCGAATCCCGGCAGCTATCTCTTCTTCGCTCACAGTAACGAATCGATCGACGAGATCCCTGCACAGTCCGAATGTAACGGCATCCTCCTCGATGCCCCCTGCAGTTCCATCAGAAAGGGTCGGTTTCGTCGGAACATCGACGATACGTCCCGCCTCTATCGACCTCATCATTACGGGCGAATTCGCCGGTGAGCATCCCACGATTTCTATATCGGGATTGACCCCTTTCGCATACCCCGCGATACCGGAAATGAGCCCTCCGCTCCCAAGAGCGACGAAGATCGCATCGAGCCTGTCGACCTGCTCGAGCAGCTCGAGGGCTATCGTTCCGTGCCCCGCTATCACATCGAGGTCGTTGTACGGAGAGAGATAGATCATTCCTTTTGACGCCGCATATTCGGCGGCGTACCTCTCCGCCTCCACCGCATCTTCGCCGTGAAAGCGTACATCTCCCCCGAACCTTTCTATGAGCTTCACCTTCGAAGGATCTGAGCCTTTAGGAACGAACACCGTTCCATTGAGCCCCAGCCTGCTTACAGCATAGGCGAATGCAGCACCGTGATTGCCCGTCGATGCCGTTACAAGGCCTACGGCTCTCCCGCTCTCATCCATCGAGAGGAGCTTGCTGAAAACACCGCGCGGCTTGAACGAACCCGTAATCTGGAGGTTTTCAAGCTTGTAGAAAACGGACGAGCCTGAAGAGACACCGAGATAAGAAGACTCGGCCACGAAGGTGCGCCTTACGAAAGGGCGCACCTTCTCTGCAGCCTCCTTGACCTTCGAATACAAATCAACCATTCAGCTCTTCAATCGTAAATGCCGAGCTCGACGATAGAGAGGTCAAGCCATCATTCAGACTTGTACTTGAACGACAACTTTATCTTCGTCCTGTAGGCTACTACCTTTCCCTCTTCGATTTGCATGTCGAGTTCCATCACCTCGGCGACTCTCAGATCCCTAAGTGAATGAGAAGCGGTCTCGATGGCATTCTTCGCCGCCTGCTCCCACGAATCGGGGCTCGTGCCGACGAGTTCGATGAATTTGTAGACACTGTCAGACATATCCAACCTCCTTATTCAAACAGCCCGCCTGCTTCGTATTGCCCTCAAAGGCTCAGGGCCGAAACAGCCGGGCAACCCTGTTGCCTCTAAAAATCAACCTGCTCCTTCCTGCACAGATCGACAAAGCTATGGTCTATCAACGAATTCCCCCTGAATGTGAACCGATTGAGCCTTAGACCGGGTATCTCCTCTGCGAGCGATTCTATACAGCTCAATCCCTTGAGGAGCCCATTAAACTGCTGGAGAAAAGCCATGTGGGAAACGACGAGAATATTCTTCCCCTTGTAATTCTTGAAAATGAAACGCTTGAACTTTTCCGCTCTCTTTCGGACATCCTCGAACGGCTCGCTTCCAGGAGGATTGACCGAATGTGTATCACCACCCACCCTTATAAAAAGCACCTTCGGCCGAACGGCCTTTGCCTCATTGTATGTCTTGCCCTCGAAAACCCCATAGTTACGCTCTCTGCAAAGACCTGTTTTGACTATTCCCTTCTTTTTGCCCGTCAAGAGCTCTGCTGTCTCTATAGCTCTCCTCAAAGTGGACGCGATAATGATATCGAATCTTTCTCTGCCGAGGCTCTTCGCCGCTCGAAGGGCATCACGCGCACCCTTACCACTCAACCCAACATCGATCGAACCTGCATACTTCTTTTTGACGCCGAACTCGCTTTGAGCATGCCTTACCGTATTTATGATCGTCGTATAAGCCATATGCCTACTCCTCCGTAAGCCTTATGATCTCGTTCAGTCTCACGACCGAAGAATAATCGGTATAGAGGGGACCTATCTTGATGTACTTCACCCCCATCATACACGTGAGGAGCGATAGAAAAGTCGACTCGGTGCTTATCGATCTGTGCGACGTAACGGCTATCTGGTCGTTCTTCTGCGCAGATCTAACAGCATCGATGATTGCCGTCACCGTTCCTGCCTGGTTCGGCTTGAGGAGCACCCCGTGCGAATGCTTCTTCGCCGCTCCCTCTTCAATGCGGGCGGCATCTGAAGAATAGAAGTTGTCACCTATTATCCGACATCCCATCCCGTTCGAGGTAACCTCGCGCCAGTTGTCGTAATCCTGCTCCTGGAAAGGATCCTCGAGGAAGCCTAGATGAAACTGCTCTATAATATCGAGCCAGTACTTGAGAAACTCATCTCTGCTCCGCGCCTTTTTATCCGTTATCTCCAGCGTGTATACTCCGTCCCTGTATAGGTCGCCTCCCGACGCATCGATCCACATGTCATACTTGTTTTCGATCCCAAGGTCAGAGACCACACCGAGCAGAAACTCGATCACCTCTCTGTTGTCCTCCGTCTCGAACCTGTTGACGGGATTGCCGCTCACATAGACCTTTTCTTTATCCTTGAGCCTCTTTCTCACCTCTGACTGAACTCTCGCATGATCGGCGATCATCTCTTCTATGTTATTATTTTTTGCAACGAGTATATACTCATGAAAGTCACTGAGAACGGGATTGGTGTATGCGTGCCATCCTCCGTTCAATATGTTCATGCATAGAGCCGGGGGCTCGAGCCTTTCTTCTCCGCATCCGAAAAACGCCCTGTATGTATCCGCAGTGTTAGCCGCATTGAAGAATGCGAGCGAGAGAGCATAGGCGTTGTTCCTGCCGAATTCGGGAATCTTCCCATCGAGATACCCGTCGAGCTCCGCTTGAGTGAGTTCCCGCCCGACTACACCGTCGGTATTTATCTTTTCAATGATGCCGGCGCCATCTATCGTCCTTTTGTCTTCGTAGATGCTGATCGTCTCCCCCTGAGGAGCCGCCCCAAGGCCGACCGATCCATCCACCAGCTCGACGATGAACTCATTGGTGAACTCCACATGAGAATTCAGAACTCTTCGAAACGATATCGATTTGATTGCCCTCTTTTCATCTACCACGACGTCCTCCTCTTCAGCGCCTCTTTACCATGACGATATTTCCCGTCGACGCCCTATGTCTGTGCTCTGCGAGCCTCTGATATTCGGGCGATTCATACCATCGCCTCGCCTCTTTCTCGT
>NATK01000106.1 GCA_002085285.1 Candidatus Latescibacteria bacterium 4484_7 | reverse complement strand
GAATTCTCTACAACGATCGGGTTCGTTCCGGCGGCACCGCTGCCCATGGCAACAATTGCATTCAGCGGTGCCTGAATCGTCGATGTCGTCGTATCTACTGTGAATGTATCTCCGGAGTTCACAGCACCCGCTCCAAGGGATATCTTCAATCCGGTGATAGTGCCCGAAACACTGCCACCATCGGTATAACTCAGAGTAATCGCGTCTGTGCCAACCGTACCACCATTAACCACGGTAAAAGTAAACGTGGCATCTGTGTCGCCGGTGTACGTGCCGGAGGACGTCACCTCACTCGTACCGTTCCACGTCCCGTAGACGGGTGAAGAGACGCTTCCGAAGCCAAGGCCTGTGCCTCCTGTGAGGTTTTCGTCAATCGTTATCCTCTGATCCGCCCCGGTTTCATTGCTCGATATGAGAAGCTTGTATTGTGGTTCCGTTCCACCAACATTGACAACCACTGCCCTTGCACCAATGCCTGCGTTGTTTATAGCATTGGCAAAGCTCTCTATCGTATTGTTGCTCGAATCGACATTGATCGTATAGGGTGAAGCATCTCCCACTCTGATCGTAACGCTGCCCGTACCTATGATCGTGCTGTTCGGGTCGGAAAAGGTCGCCGAGCTGATCTGATGATTCTGGGCGAGCTGATTCACCGTGAGTGTGTAAATTCCGCTCTTCGCGCTGTTGGAAGCCGTCGCCGAAATTATACCCTCATTCGACGATTCGACCTTGTAGCTGATGAACCTGTCGAGCCTGTACAATCGCTGCGCATCGATCTTCAGTGCCAAAAGATTGGCTTCGAGTGTTTCATACGCGCTCTTTATATTGGTCAGTCTCTTGATCCTCGCCTGCAGGTCATAGATCGGCTGCCTGTCGAGTTCGAGAATCTTGTCTATGATCTCGGTAGTATCGAGACCCGTAACCAGACCGTCTACTCCACCTATTCCTGCCATTGCCATTTCCCCTTTTTGAATTGACTGATAAAATATATTTTCGATCTTTTTCCCAAATGCTCATTCCACATTACTATCATCGGCAGACATGAGCGCGTACTTTACCTATATTTATAAATATACCGGGAATATTCACCAAAGGTTGCCAGCGTGATCCTCTTTGTTTTGTCAATGCCTGTAGAGCATTCTGATGTATTCGTTCCACCTGGCAATTCTATCGAGTTCATCAACCGGCGGGATCTCCCTTACCACCTGTTTCGTCGATGCATTCACGACCTGACAGTAATATCTGTTTGTCGGTATGTGTTTTTTATATGTCAAATATCTGGAATATCTTAGCGGGTCTATATCGAGGTGTTTTTGAATGGGAAGCAAGGGTTTCTTCGGCCTTTCATCGCCTTTATGCTCCGCTTCTCTCCTGTGCTGCTCAGCTTTTCTCATTCTTGCCTGCTCATTCACCCTTTGAGTTTGCTGAATCATCAGTTTCTCAAAGTCGGTCCTGGAGCTTCTCTGCACGTTTGCAAAAACCACAGGGTATCTTATGCCGTAAATCTTCATCTCGGTTCCCCCTGTCAGCGATCGGTGTGCCCCCGGCATAAGATACCAGGGGCACACCCGGAACATCAGGTTACTTCAAGAGCTGAAGTACAACCTGAGGGATCTGATTCGCCTGAACCAACATCGCGGTACCGGACTGCAAGAGGATCTGGTTCTTCGTCAATCTTGCCATCTCTCCTGCGAAATCGGTATCACGAATGACCGATTCGGCTGAAACGAGGTTTTCTTCGGCAACCTGAAGGTTGTTGGTATTGCTCTCGAGAGTGTTCTTCTGGAAAGCACCAAGCTCACCTCTCTTGGCCGATACCTGCTCGATCGCCTTGTCGATTATCTCGATTGCATCCTGAGCATGAGAGGCCGAGTTCACATCGATCTCAGAGAGGTTGTTGAAGGTGTTACCGACAACCCCCGTTCCAAGATTCGAAGCGGCCATCGCATTGATAAGGATACTAACCGTCTGGTTCTTGTTCGGTCCGACCTGGAATACAAGAGGGTTGCTCGACACAATGATGCTGCCATGCGCACCGGCTGCACCCGTGGTCATGATCGACAACCCTTCAATGGCGGTGCCGGTATCACCTGTCAGCACGGCGCCTCGCCCCGTCGCAGCAAGACCGCCAATCGTACCGGCTATGTCGACACCGGTATCGCTCAAAACAGTCGTACCGATACCCGTACTCGTCGTAGCAGCGGCGACGTTGGAAGCAGCGGAGATGTTTATGTTGCTTCCATAGGCATCACTCGATAGGGTCAACTGATTGTTCGCATTGAGCGAAGCAGTAACTCCGGTCGATGCGTTGTACTCGTTGATCCTGTCTACGACCTGATTCTGTGTCATACCGGATACGAGATTGATCTGAACACCGTTGATCGTCAACGTCTCATCGGCACCGAGCACAGCTGTCTGCGTGGTACCGGCTGTCACCACAGCCTGCTCGGCCTGCGTGGTGATATTGATCGCGTAGGTTCCAGCCACCGTGTTCTCGGTCGCACTCAAGAACGTGACGGCTGAATCCGTTGTCGAACCGTTCACACCGCTCGAACCGTCGAGGAGCTTCTTTACTCCGAACTGGGTCTGAGCGGATATGCGGTTGATCGTGGCGATAGCGTTCTCGATTTCGTCCTGATCGGCTGCTATCATCACCGAATCATTGGCACCGGAGTTGGCGGCATGCACTGCCAGCTCGCGGATGTTGTTGAGAAGCGAATGGATCTCCGTCATCGCTCCTTCAGCGGTCTGAACCATAGCAGTCGCCGTCTCGGCATTCTCGACCGCCTGACGGATACCCGCTATCTGGGCTCTCATCCTCTCCGAAATCACAAGACCAGCAGGATCGTCGGCGCCCTTGTTGATACGCAGACCCGAACTCAACCTCTCAAGAGACTTCGCCACCGAGAACTCGGTCTTGCCGAGGTTTCTCAGTGCGTTGATACTGCTGATATTGTGGTTGATCCTGAAACTCATAATGTTCCTCCTTCCATGGACTCAGGAACTCAACCTGAACCCCCACATACATCCATGTTATCGGTTCAGCGCGGCCGCTTTTGCTAACCGAACCGGTCTTTCCGGGGGTCGCCTTCTCGTCTATCCTTATCGTCAGGGAGAAGGAGAAACTTGAGCGAATTTTTCCTTTTTGTATGAAATTCGTCTTGGATGGGATTCGATCAGAAATCTATCGTTTTAACAAAGTAGATGATTTCTCTTGGGTTGTTCAGTCCCTGTGCAAACTCTTCGATTTGACGATCTGCGAGATTATATTGTCCTTTTTCTTGATATCGAGCAAAGCTTCCCTGTTCGATTTTATGATCTCTTCGAACACCTCCTTCCTGTGAACAGATATATCCCTTGGGGCCTCTATGCCGATTTTCACCTGATCTCTATCTATGCTCAAGACCGTTACAACGATATCCGTCGAAATCACGATCTTTTCGTTAATCTTTCTTGTAAGAACAAGCATAGGTTCTCCTATACACCCATTCCCACCTTGACATTGCTCTTTTCCTCGCCTGTCTTTTTCAACCTCCTGAGAGGCTCCTTCGTCGTATAGGGAGTTCCGTCCAATACGATTTGACATCCCCTTCTTCTCGAAGCATTGACGACGATGGGACCGAGCAGATTTCCTGTAATCTCTCTTCCATTGTCCTTGACCGTAACGACGATCATCACGACGAGCTCGTCGCCTTTCTCGATTTCAAGCATTTCCTGAGCGTTTTTATCGAGGACAATCGAATATTCATCTGCAAAAAGCGTCGGGTCGGATACCACGAAACCGATCTCTCGGTTGTCGAGGGACTGCAGCCAATGCAGCGGAGTGGGCCCCTCGAAATCCATAAGAACGAACCTCTTCAACTCTGGCATTCCGATGAGGCCTTTTTCGAATTGTATGATATCTTTTTCGTTCACCTCGATACCGATAACCGCTGTAGATTCATTTTCCATCGATAACCTCCACTACTTCTCATGAAAAGTTGAGCAGACTCAACTGGTATATCTGTGAAGCCGTTTTCAGCGCGGCTTGATAAACGACCTGCGCCTGAGAGAGCCTAGTCAAGACATCGCTCAGATCGATCTCTTCAATGCTGCTGAGATTCCTCTGCAGTTTCGTTCTATCGTCCTCGAGTCGATTTGTTACGATCTCCACCTCTTTACCCCTTGCCCCCACCTCTGCAACGATCTCGAGCAAATTTTTGGCGACACCGTCTATCTCGCCGATAATATCGTCAAGGGCCTCAGGATCGTTACTGACCAATGCATTCTCGAGGCTCTCGAGTGTGCCGAACAAGCTATATGGACCGTGAGAAATTGCTTCGCCGTCCAAGCCCAGATCGGTGGCAGTGGACCACGAGCCAGAATCCCCAACAGAAAACGGTATCTCGGAACTCAAAACAATCCCGTCTCTCGTTTCGTTTATCTGGGCATTCAGACCGGGCACGGCCTCCATTATTCTGTCGAGCATGTCCTTGACCGTCTGCACGTATGAGGGGTTGATGAAATCGACATGGTAGCTCCCTCCGTTGATATTTACATTTATGCCGTGCAGAATAATACCCTTCAGGGAATCCACGTTCATGAGCTTCGTATTTTCCGATAGAACAGGATTGAGCTGATCTCCGACAATGAGCCCCCCTGAGCTTGTCTTGGCAATGCCGAGATCGGCCGCCGCAGATCCACCATCGAGATCGGTAACAGTTATTTCCCCTGATCCCATGCTCTGTATTGCAATCGCATCGCCGGAAGAGGTCACTCCCGCGATGAGATTCAACGGAGGAACGGAGTGATTGATTCTATCCAGCACATCCCTTACAGTCGTCGCACCGGTCGTGTCAATGACAGCGGTATTGCCATCGCCGTCCGTTATCTGGAAACGCCCGGCTCTTACCCCATCACCGTTGTTCAAATCGCTTAGCAAAGTATCGGAAGTTACGTCGGGGCTCATTGTGATCGAATTATCGACATATTCCTCCCCCATCGAAAGAAAACGTGAACCGGGAATGGTCACATCGATCCTTCTGCTCGGTCCTATGCGAAACTTGACGCTTCCTTCATCTCCCTGATACCTAATAGCTCCGCCTATCTCCTGGAAAGGCTCGATCTGAGTTCTATGCCCTCCGAATATATACTTGCCATTGAACTTGATGTTCAATAGGTCCTTCACATCCGAAATCATGCCCTTGATCTCTATCGATGCAACCCTCCTCGTTTCCGCAGTGGCAGTAGCGCTTCTTTGCTCGAGGGCTATCGCCTTTGCAGAGTCAAGAAGATCTTTCACTGAGCGAAGAGTTGAATCTATCGTATCAATATACATGCCGGCATCTACTACATTGTTGGCGAAATTCTCGTTCTGCTTCAGAAGCGCCTTGTAACCCATGACCTTCATCACAGAGACCGGGTCATCGGACGGCACCTGGAATCTCTTGTTGGAACCCGCTTGGACTTGAAGCTCAGTGAGCCTCTCCAAGCTGTTGAAGATATTCCTCAAAGGACCCCTGCTCAACATTCTGAACGTTATTCTCATCAGTACATACCTGCCGGCAAATCAATGACCGTCTGAATCAATGACTCGACCACCTTTACCATTCTCGCTGCAGCCTGGTAAGACTGTTGATACTGAGACAATTTCACCATTTCTTCGTCGAGATTGACCCCTACTATACTTTCCCTCTTCGTATCGAGATTCTCACAGATGAGCTGCTGATTCGCGGCCATATTTTTGGCGGTCCTGCTATACGTTCCCACCACAGCGACAACCGAATCGTACAGACCATTGATCGTTCTCCTGTCATCTTCGGAAATCGCCTGTTCTGAGAGAGCCGCTATGTCGTTAGCGAGGGAATTGTCACCCACCGTTCCATCATACGATGTCGCAACGAGGCCGGGGTTGTTCTTTATTACATAAGCCACCGATATCGTGCCTGCGCTGTCCCCCTCGAAGAAATCGTACCCGCTGCCTTGAGGTGTCCAACCCTGCCTGTGAAGCTCGTTTACCCTGTCTATGAGGACCGATGCTACATGGTCGAGGCTGGCTCTTACTTCTTTCATGTACCTATCTCGTGCTTGCACTATACCCGCCAGCTCTCCACTCTCCAACTCGAGAGGATCATCGCCCTTATCTAT
>NATK01000105.1 GCA_002085285.1 Candidatus Latescibacteria bacterium 4484_7 | reverse complement strand
TGCAGCCAATGCGATGGAGAGGAAAGAGAAGATCGATCGGCCGGGACTGCGCCCGGAATCTCCGCCACTCGATCTTTCCATTTTTTCTTCGACATACTCGCCGTTCATCATCCTCCGTAAGGTTTCTTTCAACCTTAGCAGCTTCTCCTGCCCGAGGAACGATTCGATTTCCCTCGCCATATCGAGGGCGGTTCTGTATCGTTTGGACGGCTCTTTGCTCAGGGCCTTCATGATGATCAGTTCGGTTCTCGGGCTTAAATCCTTCTTGATCTTTCCAGGGCTCGGCACGTGCCCGTTTATGATGCTCTGTATTACGGAAGCGTAGTTGTCACCCTTGAAGGGCTGGGTGCCCGTTACCATCTCGTAGCAGATCGTCCCGAGCGAGAAGATATCGCTTCTGTTGTCTATCCTTTCGCCGATCGCCTGTTCGGGAGACATGTAGAGAGGCGTACCGAGCAGGGTATTGGCCACGGTCTGCTGTGTCTGATTCTCATGGAGCTTGGCGAGCCCGAAATCCGTTATCTTTACGTGGCCTTCCTTCGTCAGCATGATGTTCGCCGGTTTGATGTCTCGGTGGATAATGCCTCTCTGATGAGCATGATCGAGGCCCATGCAGATCTCGTGCGCGATGAAGAGGGTGAGTTCCTCGCTGATCTGTTTTCTCTCCTGGATGAACTCCTTGAGGCTCATGCCGTCAATGTATTCCATCACGATGAAGTAGTTGTTGTTCGACGACCCGAAGTCTATTATTCGTACAATGTTCTCGTGATCCAGGCTCGCTGCGGCCTTCGCCTCGATCTCGAATCTTCTGGTGAAGTTGATGTCGTTCGTCAGGTGGGAGTGAAGCCTTTTGACGACTACTTGTCTGTCGAGTGAGGTCTGTATGGCTTTGTAGAGAACGGCTGTCCCGCCCGTGGCGATGGTATTGAGTATCTGATAGTTTCTCTTTTCCTTTTCACTCATCTCGCCGTCACCAATCTCATCGCCAGTGCTTCGGGCAGGCCTGCAGAGATGATTTTGTCCTGTGCATTCCTTACGTCATAGGGAAGTCTCTTTATCGAGATGATTCCCTTCTTCTCGTCGAGTACTGCAAAGCTCGCCGCCGTGTTGCCGTCTCTCGGCTGACCGACGCTGCCGACATTTATGAGGTATCTTTCACCTTCTTTTATCTCGATTCTGTTTGCGCCCGTCACTGTGCAGTCACCGGCTCTGTACTTAATTATCGCTGGTATGTGGGTATGCCCTATGAAGATGAACCTCGAGCCGAACTTCTCGAATATCTCCTTCGCCTGCCCGATCGTATAGATGTATTCCCAGTCGAGGGGGGAGACGGGGGTGGCGTGCGTGAACAGAGAATCGCCGTGCCGTCTTATCGTGTCGTAGTCGGCAAGGATGTTCTGGTAGTCGGCCTTGAGCGCCTCGATCGTCCATCGGATTGCAGCCTTTGCGACATAGTTGAAGTTGTCTGTCTTGATCAGCCCAGAGGCGGCCAGATCGTGGTTGCCACCGATTTTGATCTGCGCCACATCTTCGACACGTTCTATGCATTCATTGGGATTGGCTCCGTACCCGACTACGTCTCCCAGTGAAACGACGATGTCGGGGCGGATCCTTTCCGCCTCCTCGAGTACCGCCTCGAGCGCATCGAGGTTGCCGTGAATGTCAGAGAATATGAGATACTTCATTAAGCCCTACCTTTTGAAGACGAATTCCTCTTTGCCTATGAGAATCAGGTCCTCCTCTTCGAGAATCTTCTTCTCCATCTCCTCGCCGTTTATCCTTATATTTTCTTTTCCCTTGACCTTCTGGAGAATAAAGTCGTTCTCTTCCTTGACGATTTCCACCTCGACCCGTGGCCCGAACAGTCCGCCTATCTTTATGTCGGCATCTCTGCCCTTGCCGATCTTGAATCGATCCTTGTCGATGACGTACTCCTCCATCTTCGATCTCCGGAAGAGCTTTGGAGTGATGTTGGAAGAGAGAGGGAAATGAACGTGAAATTGATTCTGATCTCTTTTCATGTTGAAGTTGGGAATAATAACGGTCTGGTCGAGGTCGGTGATGTCCTGAGCATCGTTTTCCGATGTCTGAAAAACGACGTCGTATTTGCCTATCGTGATGACGTCTCCATTCGAGAGATGCACCTTGTCTATCTTTTCGCCATTCACGAATGTTCCGTTCTTGCTGCCCAGATCGCTGACGACGAATCCATCTCTCGTCGATTCTATCACTGCGTGTTTGCGCGAAACGCTTAGATTGTCGATGACGATGTCGTTGTCCTGCAGTCGTCCGATGGACATCTTGTGACCACTGAGTGTATAGGTTTTGAGCGGTCTGTTTTTCAGCTTTACCACGAGCTTCGGAGGTCTTCCGGTGAATAGATTCACAATGCTTCCTTCGAAGTTATCCGGGATGGTTCGTGCATCCTCCGAATGTGTCACTGTGAGATCGGTAAACAGGTTAATCTCGAATGGCCTATGAGAGCTCAATGTATAGACGCGAACGAGAAACTCTTCTCTCCTGTTTGCATCCGATTGACTGTTTCCCGTGAATCCGTAGTAGCTCGCTATAGGTTTTCCCTTCTGATAGCGGAGCATGAGAAAGTTCCCCGGCTGCCTCGCCGATATGATGGCGTTTGCCCCCCTTTGCTCCACCCTGTCGAGTATCTCATCGAGATCGACGAGCGTCGTTGAGACCTTGAGCTCGGGCTTTTTCTGAAAATAGACGAGCAGGGAATGAAAGAGGAGTATGTCGGTCTGGTAGATCACGATCCGCGGGAATTGAGTCTTTATAACCTTGAGGAAAAACTCCCTTATTGTCATAGGAGAGAAGGTTTCCCCGTCATTGGCGCAGGCCCAGTACGGCTGGCTCTCCCTCATGAAGAGCAGGTATTGGATGTTTTCGTTGAATACCTCGAGGATCATCGATTCCTTGCCGAATTTCGATACGAAGTCCTTTAGGAGCTGATCGAAACTCGAGGGATCGTAGTCCATCGGGTTCAAAAGTACCTTGCTATATGGTATCTGTATTCTTAACATATCAATGTTATCCGTTGTCAAAAACGCATCCATATAGCAATAGGCAAAAAGGGTGCCAATCGTTCGTGTAACGCGTTACTGAATAAGGAAGTTGGAATTTTTTCAGCGGTCGCGGCTTAGCAGCCGTCGGATTGGAGAGTTGGGTTTGCTCGGGAAGGTCAAGTGGTTCAATGAAATCAGGGGTTATGGTTTGATCCGCGTCGAATCGGACGGTCGTGAGATCCCCGTGAGCTACAATGACATCGTCACGGACGGGTTCAGGACCCTCCACGAGGGCGAGCTGGTCGAATTCGACATAGATCCTTCCTTTGGTTGCGGCAGAGCCGTCAATGTGAGAAAGACGGAGCGGTATTGAATGGCAGGACCGGCTGAAGGGTCCATTGCACGATTGACATGGATTCGTTCATTCGGTTGTGAGCCTTTCTACACCTCCACATGGAACTTCTTGAGATTCCTCTTTGCCTTTTCGTTCGACGGATCGATCTCCAGCGCCTTCTTCCAGGCCTCTATCGCTTCGTCGGTGCGGTCGAGCTTGTAATATGCATTACCGAGATTCGTATATGCGGAGCTGTTGTCCTTGCTCTTTCCTATCGCCTCGTTGTACATCTCTATCGCTTCTTCGTACGAACCGAGCCGGTAGAATACGTAGCCGAGATTGTTGTAGGTGGCTGCAAGATCGGGGTTGAGCTCTATAGCCTTCTTGAAGGCCTCCGTTGCCTTTTCCTCTTCCTGTATCTCAGTGTAAGTGAGACCAAGATTGTTGTACCCCTCGGTGAATTCGGGATCCAGCTCTATAGCCTTCTTGAACAGCTCCAGCGCCTTTTCGTACTGACCGTTGTGGTAGTGGATCACGCCTGAGTTGTTCAGTCTCTTCGCCTCGGCGAGCTTGCGTTTCCTTTCTTCTTCCTCGAGGTCCTTCTTCTGATTCTCCACCATCTTGAGGATCTCCGAGTGATTGACACTGAACTCCTCGAGTAGCTTCTTGCTGTTGTCGAGTTCCGTTTCTATCGATTCGATGTTCTTCTCCGTTATGCTCTTCCATTCGGAGATCGAATCTCTGAAACCGTCGAATCTCTCGCCGTTTTCCTTCATCTGCTCGTCGAGCTTTTCGAGGATCGATGAGGTTCTGCCGAGAACATCTTCGAGCGAGCCCTTTAGCTCGTTTCTCAGTGAATCGATACTCGAATCCACCTTCGAGGAGAGCTCCGAGACACTCCCTTCGCTGTTTGAGAGCTTCTCCTCCAGGGAGTTGTGTCTCTCTTCTATTGCAGAGAGTTTTTCCGAGACAGCGGCGATCTCCTCTTTGAGCATCTCCTTTGTCGAGAAGATCTCCTCTTTCAGCGATTCGATCGCCTCGTTGCCGTTGCCCTCCTCACGGGCGACTGATTCGATCAGTTGCTCGAATTTGCAAGATTTCTTTTCGTCGTCGTAGAAGCGGCAGGTTTCACCAAGACATTTCACCTCACCCCTGAACGATTTAGCGAGAAATCTCACCTCTTTCGTCTCCATCTGGTCATTGGTTTTTGCCTCGACGTCAGGGTTGAGAAAGATGTCCCCTTTGCTATCGCTGCTTTCATTTATCATCTCGACATCGGAGCTGTCCGTTTCGCCGAGAAGCACGTTGCTGTCGCCTTCCAGTATCAGTGCCTGTGTTACCAATGGACAAATCTTCATGATCGAATCACCCCTTCTCTATTCGATTTCACTGCATTTTTCGAGTGTCTTGATTTCTTCATCGTAAGCCGAATTAATGAAGAGAGTATAATCTCTTGATGCTTTGCCCCAGTAGAGCTCTTCTTTGCCGAGCGAGGATGCCTCCGAGAATGCCTGCCACGCCCTTCCGTAGTCGCCTATCGTCTCGGCGGCCTTGCCTTCGAGGACGAGCGCGTCCAGCCTGATTTTTTCATCTTCGATCTGCTCTCTCTTGAGCGCGTTGAGTAGTGCAAGCGCTTCGAATGGTTTGGAGGCTGCGAGCACGGCCTTTGCCCTGAGCAGCAGGTATCGCGCCCTTTTCATATCAACGCCGTTCAATATCGATATAGCGTCGTCGTACCTATTTCGATCGATACAGATCTCGACCGCTCTTTCTGCCTCTTCTTCGCCGACAGAGCCTTCTTGGAGGCGCTCGAGTGCTTCGGATATCCTTGCTTCGGCCCAGTCCTCATAGGCACGTTCTATATGTTTGAGGATCGAGTTCTTGTCCGTCTCGGCAGCGAGAAGTTTATCAAAGATATCTCTTGCTTCCTTCGGGAACCCGCAGCCGAAGAGCATTTCTGCGAATTCTATCTTCGTCTCTTTCGATTCTCCGTCTGATAGTCCTTCCATGTGAGTGTTTACGAAATCGACTGCCCGGGCAGGACCGAAGTTTTCGACGAGAAGCTTCGCCGTATGCGTTATCATTTCCCTGTTTTTTTCGAGCTCTATAATCCTGGTGAGTTTTTCGGCCACCTCTTCTGCGTTTTCATTGCTCGTCTGGATTCCCTTGATTTCGTCGAAGGCTTCGGCCGCCCTGCCGCCGGCGAGAAGAGAGTCAACCCTTAGTATCTTTACGGCATACGAGCTTTCTTTGGACCACGAGGCGCTGGAAATCTCCTTCAGGATCTCTTCCCATGCGTCGTTGTTCAAAGAGAGAGCTTCATAGAAATATCTCAGCGCTTCGGTTTCATCGTGAAGCGCACCCTTCAATGCGGCATACCTTATGAGAAATGCAGACTCGTTTCGGTACAGCTCGAAGAATTCGCCGGCCATAATGTCGAGTTTTTCTATGTCGTTCGAGGTATCGGAGATCATATTGACCGCGTACTCGAGGGCGTTTTCGACGTTGTTCGAGTCGATGAATATCCGGGCGAGATTTGCTTGATATTTCGCGTAGAGATGCAATTATTGCTTCCGGGGCTTCACCGTTTGGCCAAAGTCTCTCGAGGATCTCGACTGCCTCTTCGAATCGCTCTTCGAGGATGAGGTTGCGAGCGTAGAGAAGGTGGAGTGGATCCTTATCGTTCCTTTCTGTTGATTTCACGTCCGAATCTGTCGACTCTTCGTCCCCATCGCCGAGCAGCCCCGCCAGTATCTCACTGAGAGAGTGAATGTAATCGTTCGGCCCCTTTTGAGCGTCGCGCAGATATCTGCACCCTCTTTCCCTGTCGCGCATCTTCCAGTAGATTTCCCCCAGAGCGCCGGATATAATGTAAGGCTTGGCACTCAGAGGGAGAAGCTGCTCGAGCTTTTCAGCGACCGTTTTCATATAGGAGGCCGACAGGGTAGTGCAGCGTCTGAAGGCATCGACCGATTTTTCCTCTTCCCCGAGACGAAGAAGCGTTTCCCCGAGCAGAAAATATGCTTGCGGGTTGTTGGGGCTTTGTTCGATGAGACGGTATAGTTTGTCTCCGACCGACATCAGGTTTGTCTTTTGTGAAGTAAGCGCCACGGCAAAGCACTTCAGAGCATCCTCTATGTTGCCCGAAGCAAGTGAGATCTCGGCTCCGTATATGTGAAGTGCCGCTGAATCCTCCTTCGGCAGAGATGCTATCGCCTTCTTCAATACTTCCTGGGCAAGTCTCGTGTGGTTGAGCCTCAGCGCCGACTTGAGCATCTCTTCCCAGATCAGGTGGTTTCCCTTGTCCATCTCTACGAGTTTCTCGAACATCGGCACTATATCCCTGATCTGCGCAGGGTCGAGCTCGAGGGTTCTGCAGAGGTGGTGGGCTGCATCTACGTAGAGTTCGCTGTCGAGGTCGAGGTGGTAGAGTGCAAGATGAAGCGTAGGGTTGTCGTCGGATCTCTCTACCGCATTCTTGTATATTTCCATTAGTTCGTAGCCGATGTCGCTGTTGACCATGACGAGTTGGTCAAATTCGAATATCGCTCTTTCGACCTCTCCCGTGTTGAGGTGAGCCAGTGCATGAAGGAATTTGAACGGGAAAGAAAGCGTCTCTTCCTTCGACATTTCATCGAGTAATTTGCCTACATGTTTCCAGTAAGAATCGTTGCTCTGGGCCGTTTCCCTTATTCTTTGAGCTATATTTTCGTGTTCCTCGGGGCTTTCCCTGTAAATCGCTATGAGGTAAGGTAGGGCTTCGGTCGGTTCGCCGTTGTAAAAGCCCAACTCGATGGCCGAGATCACACCGTTTGCGCTCGTGCCGCAGTTCTTTATCACTTCCCTGGTGAGCCTGTAAAGTTCCTCCTTGTCGATTCTATTTTCACGTTTGAGCTTTTCAAGTATCTCTTCTGCACCTTCCCTGTCCTTTGCTTTCGATAGAAGCTCTGCGAGGAGAACGTCGAGCAGAGGAGAGTCGTTTCCCTCTTCGATCTTCGCTCTCGTCATGGAAATCAACTCCGGAATCGTCGAATGGTCTATGTCCGAAGCGATCCTCGCAGCCTTCAGCGCGCCTTCTACGTCGTCCTTCTTTAGATGGAGAACGGCGAGGAGCTTCTTGCTCGGTGCAGTGAGCAGAACCTCGTCGTCCTGGTCGAGCCAGGAGAGAAGCTCGTCTATGCTCGATTCGTTGTTTTCGTAGAGGTTCGAGAGTACGCCGACGGCTTCCTTCATCATCCCGTGCTTTTTCAGGAAATCTGCGTATAGAAATGCTCCTTCGCTCGATTGGGGGAATGCGTCGACGAGGAGAGAGAGCCTTTGAGCGAGAAATTTATCGTGGTTGTTCTCCGCTTGTTCACCGAATGGATCCGGCCCGACAGCTTCTTCGAACGATGCGGACGGTGCGGAAGCGCTCTCCTCCGTATATTCTCTTATTAGCTTTGCACCTTCCTCGAATCTGCCTGCTCTGAATATCGCCTCGCCCTTGAGCAGTTTGTATCCGTCCGTGTTTTCGTCGATATGATCGATCGAATCGAGCAACTCGTCCATGGGGGGATCTCTCAGCTCGAGGCACTGGAAGAATCGCCGAGCCGCTTTGTCGTAATGTGAAAGTTTCAAAGATACTACGCCGAGAAGATACTTCGTCCTGGAATCCTGTGGGAGCTGCTGCTCAATCTTTATCAGGAGGTTGCCCACTATCTCTGGCTCTACTGTGGAACTCGAAAGCACGCGGCCGAGGGGTTCGACTGCCCTGGCATGCTGATTGTCCTCGAGGTATAGCAGCCCGAGCAACAGATCGCTCTCCGCCGCTGCCGTGGTCTGTGCCTCTTTCCTCAAGCCTTCGCTTCGCGTCTCGGAACGTTTGATCAGCTCTTTGATGAAAGACTCGTGTGATCTGCGCAGCAGCTCACTTATCTCATCGATGTTTCTCGTTCTGACCATCAATTCGACGAGAAAGCTTCCAATTATGGGGTTTGCCGAGTTGTAATATGCATCTTTAGCGAGTTCTACTATTCCCTTCCTCTTTGAAGGAATCTTTCTGAGAGCACTCTTGAGGATGCTCGCGGCCTGAGAGTTGTCGCCCGTCTCAATGCACGAGACGACCGCTTCACGAACGATCTCGAAATCGTCGGGCCAGCGTTTCAGGGCATCGAGCGCCCTCTTCCGGGCCTTTACGATATCGCCCTTTTCCTTGTCCTGTCTTATCTTCTTTAGGGCCTTCTCTTGGGTTAAAAACAAGTTTTCCCCCTGATAACTTCTATCACTCAATCAATATATGGTTGTTCAATCTCTCCTTAGAGCGAAATGCATACCACTATCGAGTGATTTGTTGTTTTTCTTTATCTATTGATATATTTTAAGGTTAGATATATGCTCGTTCGAGGATTCTGCATATGCAGAGCAAGGTTTTTTTGCAAATTGCACAGCCGTTTCGGCTGGCAAAGGGGTAATGGAAAGAGATGAAAAGGCTGTACACGATTTCGACAGAGGTGCATTTTTCGGCTTCTCACTCTCTGCGCGGTTATGACGGCGGTTGTGCCAGGGTGCACGGCCACAACTGGGTGCTGCGCGTTTACTACGAGTTCACCAGTCTCGATTCGTCCGGGCTCACCATAGATTATGGCCTCTTGAAGGAGATGGTGGAGAAGGTGATAATGCCTGTCTTCGACCACCGCCACATAAACGACATCGAGCCCTTCGATCGAATCAATCCCACTTCCGAGAATATCGCCGCCGAGATTTTCAGGATGTGCAAGGAGAATATATCGTTTCCCAACGGCGAATTGATGGTGGTAGAGCTCTGGGAGACTCCCACCGATATGGTCCGTTACAGCGAAGAAGAGGAATAGGGACTTGGCAGCGAAGAGGAGGGAAAAGGCGCTCGCTCTGCTTTCCGGAGGCCTCGATTCGACAGTTTCTCTTGCGATGTCGTTCGAGGCCTACGAACCGGCCTGTGCCCTTTTCTTCGATTACGGTCAACACTCGGCCCTGAGGGAAGAGGAGGCCGCGGAAAGGATTGCATCGCATTACGGTATCGAGTTTATTTCGCTTCGGATTCCCTGGGTCGAACACTTCTCTGATTCGAGACTCATATCGGGCAAGGGAGAACCACCTGAAGGAAACGAAGAGTCGATAGGCGGCACTGAATGGCGTTCAGTATGGGTTGAGAACAGAAACGGCATCTTTGTCAA
>NATK01000104.1:582-7224 GCA_002085285.1 Candidatus Latescibacteria bacterium 4484_7 | reverse complement strand
ACGAAAGGCTCAGGGCGATCATCGTGCTTGCTTTGGCGAGGATGTTTCTCCTAAGGGGGAACTTGCACCTTGCGCTTGCCTTTACGAGGCTTGCCGGATCTTTCCATGCTGAAAGGGATCCGAAGCTGAAGGCCGCCCTGTTGATAAACCGCGCTGCAATATCTGCAATGCGTGGGGGGCTGGAGGGGGCCGAGAGGCTACTCAAATGTGCGTTCATAGCCTCTCTGCGATGTGGTGAGATGAGTCTTGTCCTTGAGTCTGCCCTTCATTTTGCAACGGTTCTTGCAAGGAAGGGAGAGGTTTTGAAGGCGTTGGGGTTTGCTGCTCTTGCCCGGACGGTTTGCGAGTCGATTTCTTGCAGGCGTGGGCCTTTCGATGACGTGCAGTCTGGTGCTGTGGGGGAAATCGAGCTCGTATCGGTCGAGCTCGTTAATGCCGAGGCGGAGTTAGAGCGGGGGGAAATGGATAAGGCCGCAGAGCATGCGGCGGCAGCACTTGCAGAAGCGGGGAGATTGGGCCTCGGCAGGGAGTATCTTCAGGGGCTTTGCCTTCTTTCAGATATGAGCATTAGAGGGAAGCGCCATGAGGATGCGAGGGCATTCACAGAGGGTCGGATGCCCATGAGCCGGCATCTGGATATTTCGGTACTGGGAAGCTTCTATTCAAGGAGCAGTTCCTTCCCAATGATAATATGGCAGGCGGTCGTAAGCTGCGAGGCGGTAGGGACGGCGAAAACGCCTTGTTCGGAGCCCGTCCGGGCGCCGACATCGATGATGGGATTTTTCTCACATCCGATCCCACGCTCGCAACACTCCTATCGAGGATCAAGGATGCATCGACGCTTCCCGTGCCCATGCTCATTGCAGGGGAGACAGGCGTGGGCAAGGAGGCGGTCGCCCGATTCGTTCATCGATGGAGCGGACGCGGCGACAGGCCGTTTGTAGCACTCAACGCTGCAGCGATCCCTCCTGATCTCTTCGAATCGATTCTCTTCGGGCACCGAAGGGGTGCCTTTACAGGTGCATTCGCAGCTTCGAGAGGAATCTTCGAAGAGGCCGAAGACGGCACGATATTCATAGATGAGATCGGAGAGTTGCCCGTGCCGCTACAGGCAAAACTTCTCAGAGTCGTGGAAAGCGGTGAATATATGGCACTCGGCGAGAGCGAGAGCAAATACAGCGGCGCTCGAGTCATCGCAGCGACGAATCGATGTCTCGGTGAAGAGGTGAGGCGGGGCAACTTTCGAAGCGACCTCTACCACAGGATATCCGTTCTTTCATTCACCGTTCCGCCGCTAAGGGAAAGGGTGAGCGACGTAAAGCTGCTCGCCAACCATTTCCTCGGCACTTTCGCAGAGAGGCTCGGCATCGAGACGCCCGCATTCAGCGCTCGTGCCCTGAGGGTGCTTTCGAACTATCACTGGCCTGGCAATGTAAGGGAACTCAAGGGTGAGGTACTCAGGAGCGCTCTTAGGGCAGGCTCCGGCGAGGTAAAGACCTTTCATCTGTCACGGAACATCTTAGTTGAAAGCGCTCGCAGAGAGGGTGCCGCAGGAGACCTCGAAGATCGTCTTAGAGCCGTGGAGTTTGATGCCATTTTCAAGGCTCTCGAGGCTTCGGCATGGGTTGTGGCGGAGGCCGCCCGCAGTCTCGGTGTAAAGAGAACGACGCTCCTCTACCGAATGAAGCGCCTCGGGATTTCGTAGGCCGGCCTTTGTCCGTCCCTGCATACGCCTCAGCATTTTGTTGCACTTGAGGTCGAGAGCTAATACCCACAGCCAGAATTTCGGTGAATTTTCTCGTTCTTTATATTAATCTCGAAGCTGTATGGAGGAGATAGTCGTACATACGAGGCGGGGTGATGTGAGACTCGTAAGGGGCCTCGGTGCCGGGCAGCTCGAGGGGTTAAAGATGTCCGAAGGCCTCGGCATCTTTTTTCACTACCGCTACGAGGATGCAAAGAGGACGAAACGCTTGCTGATCGACCTCTGCTCCAACGAGCTTGTCACGGTGTCGGCTGCGATAAGCGGAGACACGCTGGCGGGCTACGTGACTATTGTGCCGGCTGAGGAGAGCGGCAGGTGGGGGGCCTTGAACGAGGCGCTGAAGGAGCTATATCCGGATATCGATCGTCCCATTCTATTCGAGCTCGGTTCAATCGAGATAGGCAAAAGATGGAGAGGCATGGGGCTCGGTACGAGGCTACTCGAGCATACCTTCGGCGGCGCCTTCGACGGAGCAATAGTCTTCCTGCGCGAGCTGTCCTGGCACTGGGACACGAGGGAAACGGGGCTTTCGATCTATAAGTATAGAAACATGCTCTTCAAGATGTTCGAGTGTGTCGGCTTTGAATACTTCTACACAGACGAAAAGGAGGTCGCATACTCGGGGGAGAACATGTTCATGGCGAGGATTGGCAAGGATGTGCCCGGCGAGATATCGTTCCGTTTCTGCAAATCTCTCCGAAATAAGAGACCCGGAGGCTGGGGCTGGAGTTAGGCGACTCGATTTTTTAGCCTCCTGTGCGGTTTACGCTGTGACTGCCGATGTGGTCAATGCTGTTGTCCTTGACGTCGATGAAGGCACGGCCGCCTAAGCGTGTTCCGCTTACACTGGCTGGACATTTGCCGCTACAAGCGCATCATCGTTACCGCATACGCCGATGTGGTCAATGCTGTTGTCCTTGACGTCGATGAAGGCACGGCCGCCCACCAGCACGTCGCTCAGCGAGCCGGTTCGAGCAATAGCCCCCGAGGCGCCTTGAGTCTCAGAGCTTGTATCCGAACTTCCTCAATATGTCATAACGCCACTTGCGGTCCTCGTCGCCCTCGACGCCCTTCGGCGTTTCGCCGTCTATTACGCCGAGTATCCCCCTGCCTGTTTCGGTCTCTGCAACGATCACTTCGGTTTTGTTTGCTGTGGCGCAGTATATATTGACCACCTCGGGAACGCTCTTTATCGCGTTCAAGACATTGATGGGGAATGCGTCCTTCATGAATATGATGAACGAATGGCCCGCACCGATTACCTTGGCATTCTTTTTCGCGAGTTCTATCATCTCATCGTCGTTGCCCGAATATCTGATTAACCTCGCACCGGAGGCCTCGCAGAAGGCAAGCCCGAATTTGGCGTTGGGCACCGAATAGACCATCGCTTCGTGCAGGTCCTCGACCGACTTTATGAAGTGTGTCTGACCGAGGATGAAATTTATATCTTCGGGCTTTTCGATCATTACGCTCTTGATCTCCATCGCACCCTCCTTAGAATATCTTCCAGTAAGGTTCTAGAACGTATTTGAGCCTCTCGAGCGTTTCGTCGAGACGCTCCTCGAGCTCCTTCATCTTTTCATCGGCAAGATACCTCTTTTCCTCGGGTTCCCTTAGCTCCATCTCTACACCGAGCGTTCCCTTTATGATAGCGAGCCACCCTTCTAAAACGTACGGGCCGTAGCCGCTCAGGAATAGGTCTGCAAGAGGCGTTCTCCGCTCCCTCGCCAGTGTTGCAATGCTGCCGGTGAGCTCGGTGAGCTGGTCCATCTCGAGGCCGAGGTTGGTCAGCGTGTCGGTATAGAGAGGGTCGCTCCCTCCGTACCTTATGATAATCTGTGGGTTGAACGCATCGAGTAGCGGAAATACGATCTCCTCCATAGCCCTGTGGTAGAGCCTTCCGCCGGCAAGCATGGGCATGGGGATGTTCACTGTGAAGCCTGCTCCGTCGCCCGAACCTATTTCGCCGACAAAGCCTCTCCCCGGGTATATCGTCGCAGGGTCTTGATGAATCGAAACGAAGAGGACTCTCGGATCATTGTAGAATATGTCCATTGTCCCGTTGCCCTGGTGGGCGTCTGTATCAATGAGCATCACTCTCTCGAGCCCTTCATCCAAGAGGACCTTTGCTGCGACTGCTATGTCATTAAATATGCAGAAGCCTTCGCCGTAATCTGGCCCCGCATGGTGCAGTCCGCCGAAGCCGAGAGCTATGCCCTCTTCAATCGCCGCCTTGGCGGCGGCGACCGTGCCCCCTACGATTAGCCTCGCGGCATCGATAGAGCCCGGGAGAATCTGTGTGTCTACGGAGAGAAAACCCCTTCTCTTCTCCAGTAGATAAACCCTCTCTATGTAAGCCCTTGTATGAGCCTTCTCCAGCAGCTCGATCGGGGCTGGTTCGGGATGCCTTATGTCGAGTGACTGGAACACCGAGGGGAACCTCGTTTCCAGCTCCGAGATGAACCTCTTGAATCGATCTCCTCTGAACGGGTGGTTTGCGCCGAAATCGTATCCGGCGAAATCTTCGTGATAAAAAAGAGGTGTCCTCCTGGAAGATTCGTCTGTCATGATGAGATTCCGTATTCCTTTATCTTGTTATGGAGATGCTGTCTTGTCACATCGAGAAGCTCGGCCGCACGCGTTATCTTTCCGCCTGTCCTCTCCAGCGCATCGATGATGATCTGCTTTTCGACGACCTTCAGCTTTTCCTTGAGCGACTTGCTCTCGTCCAGTCCGTCGAGAATCCCCAGCGAGTGCTGGAGGTGGGGGAAATGCTCAGGCTTTAGAACCTTCGAGTCTCCGCAGAGTGCAAGTGCTCTTTCGATCGAGTTCTCGAGTTCTCTCACATTCCCCGGCCACGGACTCGCTACGAGGAGCTGCATTGCGCTCGACGATATCTTTATCCCCCTTTTATGCATCTTTTTTGCGTACTTCTCGAGGAAATGCTCCGTCAGCGGGATGATGTCCTCGCTTCTTTCTCTCAAAGGAGGAATATTTATCGGCACGACGTTCAGCCTATAGTAGAGGTCCCTTCTGAACGACTTGTTTTTGACATCCTCTATAAGGTCCCTATTCGTCGCTGCAATGACGCGGACATCGACCTTCCGCGGCTTATTCTCGCCGACGCGCCTTATCTCCTGCTCCTGAAGCGCCCGGAGGAGCTTGACCTGGAGGGGTTGCGGCATTTCACCGATCTCGTCGAGGAATATCGTTCCGCCGCTTGCCACCTCGAAGAGCCCGGCCTTGTCGCTCGTAGCCCCTGTGAAGGAGCCCCTTTTATGGCCGAACAGCTCGCTTTCGAGGAGCTCGGCAGGCATGGCGCCGCAGTTTATCGTAACGAGCTGTTTGTCCCTGCGCGGACCGTTGAAATGGATTGCCCGGGCGATGAGTTCCTTGCCCGTTCCCGTTTCCCCCTGAATAAGCACGGTTGTAGAATAGGGAGCAATCTTCTTTATCGTATCGAATATCTCGAGCATCGCCTTGCTCTTGCCGATGATGCCGGAGAAATTGTACCGTTCGCTCAGCTCCTGCTTTAGCTCGAGGTTCTCGCGAGCGAGATTCTCCTTCGATAGGACAAGCTCGCCGTGGAGCCTCGCATTCTCTATCGCAATGCTCGCCTGGGATGCGAACGCCGATATGATCGACATGTCCTCGTTCGAAAGCTCGGTCGTGAGGCTTCGGCTGTCCGTATAGATGATGCCGATGGCCTTCTCGCCGTGCAGCAGCGGCACACAGATAGCCGTTCTCAGTTGCAGGTTGAGCACACTTTTCTGCTCCTTGAATCTTCTGTCCTCAAGGGCATTCGAAATGAAGAGCGGTTCTCCCTTTTTGATTGCCTCCTTGACAATCGAGCGACTGATAGAAAAGTCCTTCTCCTCGAGCGAGCGGCTCTCGCGGTCCCTTGCAATGGTAAACTCGAATTTTTCCTCGTCATTGGTGAGCATGAGAAAGCCCCTCTCCGTCTCGGCGAGTCTTATCACCGAGTCGATGATCTGCTCGAGGAGCTCGTTTAGATTGAGTGTCGAGTTCAAGGCCCTGGTTATGTCGACGAGCATTTCCATCTTGCTCAGCTTGCGCTCGACCTTTTCGAGCCTCGATGAGAGTTTGCCGCTCTCGCGGACGGCCTCTGACTCCTCGATCGATTCGATGTCGCCTTCGACATCGGCAAAGATATCGTCGGCACTCCGGGGTTTCTTCTTGCCTTCGCGGTTCTTTTTGGTTGCCATTTCTTTGCTCTGTTTCTAAGTCTTTTTGTGTTCGCTTATCCCGTGCAGCTTTCATGGAGCATTGTAGTAATAATATTATGCTACATGCACTTTTTCGCCAGGTCAAATCAATTCTTTTCGCCATATGCATTACCCGCCGTGCATTGCGACTGATGCCTGCCTTTTATAATCTTTCATAATGTGTGCATCTTACGCCCCAATTGTGGTTGAAGACAGCATTCGTTTTACGGTGTGTATTCTCTTCCCGCCTCACGGCATATACCCCCGAACGTTCTGCAGCCCGCATCGTTGACAGCTTGAAAAGACCGACCTTGCCGATTCTCTTCACTGCTGTCCGCGTTTCTCCGAGGGCATCTCGCGCTCAGTGATTGCTATGATCTTTTTGAACCTCTTTGATAGGGGCAGGGAAACGGTGAAGGTCGTATTGCTTTCCGGTTCGCTGTCAAAGCCGATCGTACCATCGAGGGAGGTTACGATATTCCATGAAGCATAGAGTCCAAGACCGGGGTGCGTTTCACCGCCGGCATTCTTTTTCATGGAAAAATAGGGCTTGAAGATCCTTTCGCCGATGCCTTCAGGGATCCCGGGGCCGTTGTCAGAGACCTTTATGATAACATGGTTACCTCGAAGTTCGGTGCCTATTACAAGAAG
>NATK01000104.1:0-567 GCA_002085285.1 Candidatus Latescibacteria bacterium 4484_7 | reverse complement strand
GAAGAGTTCGGCATCATGCGCTTCGATTATGGGGTTGCGTCTGTCGAGAGTTATCTTAAGGTCCAGGATGCCTTTTCTTGCGGGGTGTTCATTGAACCTTTCACCCCACGCCTTTATGACCCGGCTGATATCGCATCCGCTTTCAGCTGTCGTGCCTATCCAGCGGTCATTTCTTGCATTGTCAATGAGTCTGCGGGACAGCAGGTTGTAGAATAGGATCTGCTCCACAAGTTTCCTTGGATACCGCACTTCGGTTTCTCTATCGGGTCCATTTTCCCCTTGTGCTATTGTGTCTTTCCGAATCGAGCTTTCATGTCGCCGTCGCCGATCTTTTTCCGTCTCTCGTACTTTCGCCCGGGTGGCAGTCGTGTTGGACAGTTCTTTCAAAGCGGAGATGCTCCATTGTGAAAGAAGCTCAATGGTTGGGTTGAATGAGAGAAAGATATCGGCGAGATGTGCCTTCTTTCGAAACCTGTCGAGCAGCTTTTCTCTGCTGATAATGATACCTTCGAGGTTCTCAATGTACCTCTCAGCGTCTTTCCGGTCCATAATGTCCTCTCGGATTGG
>NATK01000009.1 GCA_002085285.1 Candidatus Latescibacteria bacterium 4484_7 | reverse complement strand
CCAATTACTATGGTCCGAATCGGATTTCTCCTCCATTGATTTACAAAATCGTTCGGTCGTGCATCGAGTGCAAGAACCCGCAAATTCTCTCTCTCATCGAATTAATCACTACTGACTACTGTACATCCTTCAAATCAACAAATTCTACTGTCAGCTATCCCTGAGCGCTGTCCTTTGTGACATGATAATAAGCATAAGTCATCGGCTCTTCGGTCTCTTTGAACAGCGCTCCACCGACTATATCGCCTATGAATATGCTGTGTGTCCCCGCATCCACCGTTTTGTCCGGCAAAACGATACATTCCAGATAACCCATCGAATCGGCGATTATCGGCGCGCCAGTCTTGCCCTTCGTTATGCGCACACCCTTGAACTTGTCGAACTCCCTCCCCGATCTGTACCCGAATCTCCTCACGAGCCTGTGATCGTTCCGACCGAGGATCGAAGCTGCGAATACATGGCTTTTCTCTATGAACTCGTGCGTTAGATTTTTATGGTTGATCCCTACGGCCATCCTCGGGGGGTCGCTCGTGATCTGGAAAAGTGTGTTGCAGATCTGCCCGTTCATCTTTTCCCCGTCAATCGAGCTGATCACATAGAGACCGTACGTTACCTTCCAGCAGGCCTTTATAAGGCCGTCGAGCTCGCCGGGAGCAATCTGCCACTCGGCTTCGGTCTCGAATGCATCCCTCCCCGCTCCGCAAACAGGGCATTTTTCGGGCGGAAAGAGACCGACACTGACATATCCGCAATTAGAACATTTCCAGTTCTGAGCTATCACTGTTGCTCGCGCCCCCTGCACTTCTTGCAGATCCCCTTGAACACGATCTGCGCCGAATCGATCAGGTTGCCGTTTATCTCATCTATAGGAAGCGACAACCCATCTACATCCTCGAGGAATATGTCGGTGACCTCTCCGCATACCTTGCAGTAGAAATGAATATGAGGCTTAGTCTCCGGATCGAAGTTTAGGTACTCATCGAAGATGTTGACCGAAGTGATCTCTCCTATGCTCTCCAGCATATTCAGGGTATTGTAAACGGTGGAGAAGGAAAGGGTGGGATACTTCTTCTTGAGCTCCTTGTGGATCTTAAGCGCATGTGGATGAGTCTTGTTATTCTCCATATACTTGATGATTGCGAGTCTTTGAGGAGTTAGCTTGAATCCATTGCTCCTTAGCCGACTTATTACACTGTCGAATGAATGCATTCTCGAAAACCTCCCGCTGGTGCCTGAACTCCTGTGAAATAATCAATAACAAAATCATTAGCCGTCAACCTTTTTTCATATCGGCACTTGCATTGCAAACATCGCTCAACACGCACTCCTGGCAGAGAGGCTTGGCCCTGCATACACCCTTTCCGTGCTCAACGATCAAGGCATGGTACTCCTGGTAGAGGTGGACGTTACCTGGAATCCTCCTTTCGAATTTACTCTGTATCTCGTCGTAGGAAGCTGCGGGGTCAACGATCCCGATACGTCCGAATATCCTCCTCGTATAGGCATCGACCACGAAATATGGAAGACCGAATCCGTAGAGCAAAATCGAATCGGCCGTCTCGGGACCTATCCCGTTTACGGAGAGCAAATTGTCTCTGTCTATTTTTTTCGTCTTCAAGAAGAACCGCGCCAGGTACACGAGCCTCTTTGCCTTTTGATTGAAGTACCCGGCCGATCTTATCAAGCCTGCGAGCCTTTCGGCATCGACACGACTCAAACGTTCGGGTGACATCAACGCCTCTTTATTCAACATCTCTATCGCCTTCGCGGCATTCTTCCATGCGGTATTCTGCGTGAGGACGGCTCCGACAGCCACCTCGAAACGCTGCCTCTCGTTCCCAGGGCCGCCCGTGTATCTTGGCCTCGTCTCACCGTCGGGTGTGACAGGCCACCACTTCCTCGGGCCGTATCTTGCGAGGAGTCTCTCGTATATCTCCATGAAAATATCCTTCGCCGTCTTCATATCATCCAATCCGCCCACCGAGAGGTCGAAAAGAGAACCAAAAAACGCCATCCAATACCACGATTATTTGCCGAATCATAATCGTCTCTGTGCATCCTTTTCAAGAAGGAATCACTGCGATACCGGCTTTGCGCCTAAACGATATTTAACCTCCGGGAAAAACTGCGCTCAAACGGCAAACGCACCGACGAGATCTGCTTTACACGAATCAAATAAATATTTGACTGAAATTACGAAATCGAATAGATTCTAAGTGACACAATTTTTTATTTATTGACACGCTCGAAAGGGTTTCAATATGCATATACCGGACGGGTACCTATCACCACAGGTCTCCGCAGGGCTCTATGTAGTATCGGCTCCTTTCTGGCTCGCTGCGGTCAGGAAAGTGCGCAAGAGTCTGCCCCAGAATCATGTCCCCCTCCTTGCAATGCTTTCTGCATTCAGCTTTCTCATAATGATGTTCAACATGCCCTTGCCCGGAGGAACAACGGGACACGCCATAGGAGGAGTTCTCATAGCAATTCTCGTAGGCCCATGGGCGGCCGTAATAGCCCTTACCCTCACCCTTGCGGTGCAAGCCTTTTTCTTCGGAGACGGCGGCATCCTCGCGCTCGGAGCCAATTCGTTCAACCTTGCGATCGTCATGCCCCTCATGGGCTATTTCCTCTTCAGGCTCATAGCCGGCAATGCCGCACCGTCCAGCAGGCGGTTTTCGATCGCTGCAGCCGTCGGTGCTTATATCGGCATCAATATAGCAGCGGCGGCGGTAGCATTCGAGCTCGGCATACAACCCATACTGCATCATTTGCCCGACGGGACGCCTCTCTACTGCCCGTTTCACCTATCCGTGACTATACCGGCGATGATGATACCTCACCTTACGATAGTGGGAGCGGCGGAAGCGATAATAACCGGAGCGGTGATAAAATTTCTCGGCACAAATCACCCCGAGCTTTTCCCCTCCGAGATAGCCGCCGAGACCACGGTGAAACCAGCAGAGGAGAAAAAAGGAGGCGAACGATGAAATACA
The DNA here is from genome assembly GCA_002085285.1 of Candidatus Latescibacteria bacterium 4484_7. Classification (GTDB taxonomy): domain Bacteria; phylum Krumholzibacteriota; class Krumholzibacteriia; order Krumholzibacteriales; family Krumholzibacteriaceae; genus 4484-7. The sequence goes on along the minus strand of NATK01000009.1, from coordinate 13,770 downwards.
AAAAGGGATGGATAGCCGTCATCGTGCTTGCCGTGCTGTCTCCGCTGGGCCTGCTTGCGATCGGTGAAGCCTGGGGCGAATGGGACAACGAAACTCTCAAGCATCTCGTCGGTTTCGTCCCCGAAGGGATGAATAGAATAAAGGATATGAGCCCGATCGCATTTCTGAAAGACTACTCAATCCCCGGGTTCGAAGGCAGTTTCGCGAAAACATCGATCGGCACGATAATTTCCGCGCTGATAGGAGCCGGGCTCACTGCTCTCATAATGTACTTCATAGCAGCAGGCAGAAAACAAAACGAAAGGTCCTGAAAAACAATGCCCGGTTTCATAGAAAAGAACCTCGCCGTATTCTCTAACTTCATCGAAAGAGCCACTCTCGAGGATGAATCGGCCCGCATTGATGGGATCCTCCAGTCGATGGATGCAAGGATAAAGGTGGTGATCTTCCTTGCAGCTGTCATTGCAGTATCACTCTCGAGGAATCTAATCATTCTGTCGATTCTGACAGCCGCACCCTTCGTGCTGGCCCCCCTATCGAGGGTGTCCATTTCGAATCTCGCTAGAAGGGTATTCATCTTCATCCCGATATTCACAATCATTATCGCAGTGCCGGCTCTATTCATGGTAAAGGGTCATACGGCGACATCGCTCGGCCCTGTGCAAATCACCTCGGAAGGCATGAAAGCCGCTTCGTTCATAACACTTAGAGTGACGGCAAGCATCGCCTACACGATGCTCCTCCTTCTAACTACCGGCTGGTACAGAATATTAAAGGCACTGCAGTCGTTCGGACTCCCACGAACAGTCGTACACCTCATTGCAATATCGTACAGGTATATGCATCTTCTCATACACAATCTCCTCGAACTTCTCGAGGCGAGAAGAAGCAGGGTCATGACACGATTGCCATTCAAGAGAAATCTCGAGATATTTGCGCACTCGAGTGCATTTCTGTTCTTCAGATCGCTTCACCTCGCAGAAGAGGTGGAGCAAGCTATGGAATCGAGAGGTTACAGGGCTGGGTTCGAGGAAACGGCGACCGAAGAACCTGCAGTGGTCGGCGCTGAATCGGTCTTCGAACTCACCGACGTGCTGTTCAATTATCCAGGCGGCATCAAGGGGATAGAGATAGATTCGCTGAAGATCTCCAAGGGAAAATGCACGATCATTCTTGGAGCAAACGGCTCGGGCAAATCGACGCTTTTGAAGATGCTCGACGCCCTGATCTTTCCCGAACGGGGCGAATTGAGGGTATTCGGCGATTCGATCGATGCCCGGCTCCTTGAAGACGAGAGTTTTCGCAGATACTTCAGAAGCAGAGTGGGCCTCGTGTTTCAGGACCCGGACGTGCAGTGTTTCTCACCGACCGTCTTCGACGAACTCGCCTTCGGTCCGGAACAGAAGGGGCTCGACAGAGCAGAAATCTCACGGCTGGTAGACGAAGCGCTGAAGATGATGAGGATAGAACACCTCAGCAGCAGATACCCCTACTCACTGAGCGGCGGAGAGAAAAAGAGGGTGGCGATCGCCTCGATTCTAACAATGGAACCCGAGATCTACCTGATGGACGAACCTACCGAAGGGCTCGATCCCTCCTCGGAAGGGATGCTCATAGACATCATCTTTGAACTTATCGACAGAGGGAAAACACTCATCATCGCGACTCAGGATCTCATGCTAGCAAGACACATAGGAGACGAGGCCATCGTCTTGAGCAATGAAAAGACCCTCCTCGGCTCGGGAGAGATCGAAGAAATTCTTTCAAACGAAGAGCTCCTAAAGAACTCCGGCCTGATCCACGAACACAGGCACCCCCACAGAAAAAGTCCTGCAGGCAAAGGGCATTCCCACTACAAGGACATATAGCGAATCGAGCGATCAAATTCTCCCGACACCCATCCCAGGAATCTTTTCCGTTAGCCAAAAGTGAACCGGCCCGCCATTCTCCTGCATGCATTTTTTATCCGAAGTCGGCTTCCGTCTTAACTGCATACACGCCTTATCTACTATCTGGTTGACGTATATCAAAGTGTGGGGGTTTAGTTGAAAGTATGAGGATGAAGGGGTAAAAGAATGGGTACAGTCCCCTTTAAGTCCGTGCAAGGCCTTTCTTATGATTTGTCTCAAAGAAAATTTCCTGTTATAATACATCTAATTTTTGACTGGAGGACGGAAGATGGAAAAAACCAAGAGATTCGGCGTCTCGATGGAAAACAAACTTCTCAAGAAATTCGACAGCTTCATCAAGAGAAAGAACTATCCCAACAGGTCAGAGGCGATAAGAGACCTCATAAGACTTGCACTGGTGGATGAGGAGTGGAAAGAAACGGACCACGACGTCATCGGGGTTCTCGTAATCGTCTACGACCATGACAGAAGAGAGCTTACTTCTTCGATGCTGGACAGGGAGCACAAACACACGGACAAGATCCTTACCACGCTTCACATTCATCTCGACCACGAAAACTGTCTCGAGGCGAAGATCATAAAGGGAAAGATGAAAGAGGTGCAGAAGATCGCCGACGAGCTGATCTCACTCAAGGGCGTCAAATTCGGCAAACTCATCCCTGCAACGTTCGGTAAGGGCATCTGATCTCTCGCTGTTCGACTACGGCAACCGCCCTTGTGCAATTCCGAGCCTATTATTGCTAAACCCCGGCCGATCCACATCCGATATATAGATTGAGTCGATTCATAACGAGTCGGGCGAAGAGGCCTCGAACCGGTGCCAGCGAATGTGTTCGGGAAGGTACAAGTCGCCGCCGAGAGGGAGCGGATTAAACGCACCATATCGACTTCACGCCGGGGCAACCGGGACGATCGCAAAAAAACGCGGGTAGGTATGGAAGAAACGAAACAATACATAAAGATAAGAAAGGATTTCGTGTCGGACATCGAGGCGTCAGACCTCTCCGGAAAATACTCGAGAGAAAGTTCGGAGAAAGCCCTCGTATTCGTCGAGTCGGACAAAAGGTTTCCCGTCGGCTCATTGATCTCGTTCCGCATCAACCCGCCGGAGAAAGAGGGTACCTACAGAGCAATAGGAATAGTAGAGCAAACAACCGACGGCGGAGACGAATCTGCAGCGATCGGACTGGCCGTCAAGGTGCTCGAAATCGAGAGAGCCGAAACGGCACAAGGAGACACAGACCAACCGCCCGTCAATAGAGAAACCGATGGCAATGAAGAAAGCGCCGATGAGCATTCATCCACTATCCCACTGCCGACAAAAGAAAAGATCGTCGAGGTGATGGAGAGCCTCCTCGGGACGTCGATCGACATAACGGAAGAAGCAGCCGAACCGGCCGTCGAATCGAGTTTCATAGCGACCTTCGTCACTGACGACGGAAACGTGGCGGCACTATGCCTCTGTGATATCGACCTCGTCGGCAAGATCGGAGCCATGCTCGAGCTCGTCCCTCCCGAGGATGCGGCGCAGCAGATCGAGAAAGGCGAGTTATCGGAAAACATCCTCGGCAACTTTAAGGAAGCGATGAACGTTTCGGCGAGCCTTTTCAATCAGCAAGATGCACCGCACGTTTCTGCGGGTGACATAGTGACGGGCAAAGACAAACTTCCCACACCCACCAAGAAAATCCTTGCAAACCACACATCGACTGCATGTTTCAAGCTGACGATACCGAACTACGGCGACGGAGTGATGTGCATCTACACCCGTTAAGAATTCGTCTGATCTTCATAAAAATCCCGCAAAAATCATTTTCTCGTTGAAGGGATTATGAATTATAATTATCGTATTGGCGGCTTTTGCAGGTTTGAACAAATAGTAGAAGGGTACCGGAATGCGTATTGCTTTTCTAGGCGATGCCTCACTCACACATGTAATCAGATGGGTACAGTTCTTCAAGGATGAAGGGCACGATGTTCTTCTCATCACTTTCGAGGAGCCTCTCGAGGCCCCTTTCAAGATCGAAAGACTCAAGGGGCTCATACCGACAAAACTCGGCGGCTACATATCGAGGTTAGCAACGACAAAAGAGCTGATAAAGAAATTCGATCCCGATGTGGTAAATTCGATCTATGCCGCCGGGTACGGACCCCTCGGAGCGTTGAGCACCGACAAGCCTCTGGTAGTGACCTGCCTCGGATCCGACATACTCGTCGATTATCCTTCCTCACTCATACATCGGCTGCAGGTGCCGTTCGCACTCAAGAAGGCCAGGCTCATCACTGTCGATGCAGATCTGCTCACAGAACGAATCGAACAAATGGGCATATCGAGAAAAAAGATCATAAAGACATTCTTCGGGATCGACGACCGCTTGTTCCACCCGCTCGATGACAAGGAATGGCCCGATAGAGACCCTTCCCCTACGATCATCAGCACGAGAAAACTCTTTTCGATCTACGACCTCGACATGCTCATCGACGCCGTTCCATTGATACTCTCCAGCAAACCGAATGCGAAGGTTGTGATCTGCGGCGACGGTCCCGAGAGGGGCAGGTTGGAGAACAGGGCCGCTGCAATCGGCATCGAGGAGTCGATCATCTTCAAGGGCGCCCTCACTCCTGAAGAAATAGCAGGTGAACTGCAGAAAGCGGATATCTATGTCTCGACATCTAGGTCCGATTCCACCTCTGTCTCTCTGCTCGAGGCAATGGCCTGTGGAATCCCCCCCGTTGTTACCGATATCGAGGCAAACAGGGAATGGATCGAGAACGGCAAGAACGGTATCTTGGTACCCGCCGGAAACGCCAAAGAACTGGCGATGGCGATCATCAACCTCGTAAACAAAAAAGATCTACTCGATTCGATGAGGCGGCTGAACCTCTCCCTCGTAGAGAGGAAAGGACTCTGGCAAGAAAACATGAAGCTCGTTGAAGAAAGGATCGTATCCCTCGCGGGACAATCCTGAAAAAAAACGAATCTAAATCTACGAGAACCTACACAGAGAAAATTTATCACAGCACCCTCCCCATCGCTCAGCAGACAACCGAGCTCAACGAACGCTCAACAACCTCATTATAAAAACGGACATATGCCCTCCCTGCCCCCTGCAGCCGGTTGACGAGCCGTACGAAACCCGCAGATCTTTACAGCTTCAAAATGCTTCACTACTATCCGATATAAATGTTATATGTGGTTTTAGGCTCCCTCGAGTAACGAATGGCGATCGACAATCACCACAGGATGTAACGATGAAGAACGAAGCACGAGAATCTATAGCGCTCTTTTCAAAGTGGTTCATTGTCTCTACGGTAACTGGCGTCGTCAGTGCCCTTCTCGTCTTCTTAATGATATGGCTCTTGAAAGGCACGTCGAATGTCCTATCCCGGGTGCCAGGCAGACTGGAATGGCTCATCCCTGCTGCCGGTGCCTTGCTCGTCGGAGCGTTGATAATCGGCATAGCACCGGAGTCCGGTGGCGAAGGTGTCCCCGTTTACATAATGAGTGTCAACCGAAGAAACGGAATATTCAAGACGGCTGCTGCGCTGCTCAAGTTCCCGGCGACGGTTTTCACACTTGCATTGAGGTTCAGCGGCGGTATCGTAGGCCCCCTCGTGCACATTTCGGCTGGATGCAGCAGCTTCCTCGCCGACCATGTTTTCAAAAGACTCAAGATGCTCGGCGAAGACGATATCCGCATCGCCTCGATATGCGGAGCGAGCGGAGCCGTGAGCGCAATATTTCACTCGCCTCTCGGAGGGGCGCTGTTCGCTGCCGAGATACTGCACAGCGAATCAATGCAGTACATCGACCTGATCCCGGCTCTCATGGCCGGGGTTGTTTCCGTAATGGTATCGATCTTCGCCCTCGAATCACACCCTTTCGTCGTCGTGCATGCCCCCCACATCATTCCCGCCTGGCATAGCTTCATCTGGCTCCCAGTAGTGGCGGCCTTTTCCGGCGGAGTGGGGATGCTTTTCATATTCTTTTTCAACAGATTGTCAGAGCTATTTCGCAGGATAGCCCCTCATCAGCCATACACCGCACTGCTCGGAGGCGGCTTCGTTGCACTGATCTCCTATCTAAACGCCGATTGGGCACTCGGCACCTCGACGGGTGTCCCCGAAGCCATCGTGAACGGCTCCTTGGAAGACATATACACCTCGTTTTTCTCGTTCGGCAATGTCTCTGTTTTCCTCGTCATACTGATAGCGGCAAAGGCGGTCACGACATCGATCACCGTAGGGAGCGGCATGAGCGGCGGATTCACGGGACCGCTCATCATCATGGGCCTCGCAAGCGGGGCGCTGGCGAGCTCGATCATGCACATACATGCGGGCAGCATAGCCTACCATGCATTTCTCGCCTGCGGGATGGCAGCCATCTTAGGAGCGGTCATGAACATCCCCCTTGCTGCAATCGTAATAACAACCAAGATATTCGGCACATCCTACATCCTGCCCGCTCTGATAGGGGGCACCGTGGCGTTCGCCCTTTTCAAGAGCAAGTCTATCTATCAATACAAATAGAATCGGCTCCAGCCCCCGGCCCGCCATACTCCAGGCGAACATTACGAAGTCCCGCGATGCCAACGGCAACAAGAAGCTATGGCAGGAAACATCGGGAAACAGCAACAAGATCGCCTGGAGAATCTTTCCGAAAATAAGGGCCTGCCTGCCGGAGTGATTGGTAAAATTCCCCTCTTGTTTTCAATTGGTTCCATATCGTACCTCTAACCGGCTCAAAAAAAGCGCCCATTCGATCTTCTTTCAACTTCACAACTAACACTACGGCAACATGTTACAAAACAACTAATATACGGAGCGCTTCCTTTTTCATTCCGGCTCTTCCTCGCAGCCGAATGGAACGCATTATGATTGTAGATTCTTAGGAAAGAGTCGAAAAGAGCAGCGAAGTTGCGTCCATGGAGGGATATCATGAAATCGATCGAGCAGGGGAAAACGAGGTGACAGGGAAGGATATGTCGATGAAAATGATCAACGGGAAATGCGAAAGGTGAGGGATGATGAACAGCCTGCCGGCAAACAATCTGCACATCTTGTATATCGAGGGCCTGCTCGAAACAGCAGCACTTTCGATTCTCTTTGCCAGAGCAATAAAGATTGTTAACGGCAAGATCGTTCCCGCACTCTCGCTGTCTCTCTTCACGATTATTGCTCTGACGGCCGCCTATTCCGGCACCGAGGCGATAGAGCACTCGCTCCTCGGTGCGGCGTCCGCTCTGATGATACTTCTACCGCTCGCCAGAATCAAACTGGTCGAAAAAGCCGACGTCGCCGCTTCCATTCCGCTCGGCGCACTGATAGGACCTTTGAACTTCGTTATCGTTTTTGCAATAGCAGGTGCCGTCTACATATTACAGAAGTTCACCGGGTCCGAGGTCGAAAGCGCCCCCGAGTACATTTCCGGGCCGGACAGTACGCTTCCCCTCAACGACAAGACGGTGGAGAGATCGGCCCTGGCGGAGATAGAAGCAAAAAGACTCTTCAAAACGGAATACTCGAACAGCCAAAGGATCTCATCGAATCAGATCTCTCTCGGCAGCATTCAAGAAAGCGAGCTAATGCCCTGGGCATTGAAGATAATGTTTGCCGCAATCATTGTTTTCTTCCTCGTGCGGGCGCAATAGTCGCCGGCGGGAAAGGTAGGCATGTCTCTGGAAAACATCACAAGGGGAACGGTCCTTGCCGAGAATGTCGTGACGCTAAACGCCTCGTTCACGAAGACTCTCGAGCTGATGAGGTCGAAAGGATTCCCCGGGGGCTACGCTCTATGGATAAACCCTTGCAAAACAATATACACATCCGGGATGAGAGAAGCTGTAGACATCATCTTCATCGACAAGGATGCAAAGGTAATAAAGGTATTCAAGAGTCTCCCTCCATTTTGCATCGCTCAATCGACTAAAGAGGCAGTCAGCGCACTGGAGCTCAGGCGAAACACCATAGAGCGGACCCGCACCAGAATCGGCGACAAATTAAGGATCAAACTCTATTAGCACTACGATAAAAGCGCCGACTGCGGCTTCAACACCTCAATCTCTACTCCTTCTCGAGGACAATCGTCCCGATCTTGTCAGCGACAATGAGAGAACGGAGTTCTCGGTAGGCACTCACCGAAACGAAGCCGGCCTTGAGCACAATCTCTCTCTTCACAGACACAAGCTCGTCCGATTCCCTTTTGCTCAGCGTCTTGATCGCGCCGACATCACCGGTTTGTGAATCACTCCATGGAAGCGCGGCAAACCTCCAACCCGCAGGTTTCGAGATCCGAACACTGGTGACACACCTCTGGGGGATCACCCCGAAAGGAGCCTTTGCCTCTGAGCCTGTTATGTCTATATCGTCCAGTCCCCCGGCCGATTGATCGATCGGCTCGGGCAAATCGATGTACAGTCTGTCCTTGCCCTCGAGCAAGTCTTTTACAACCAGCTCGAAGCCAAGCGCAACATCGTCCCTGTTCAACTTCTCGATATTACAAGAGACCAATTCGGCCCCTTCGATGATCGATTTGTTCCCTCCGAGGAGAGAGTGAGCCCTCTTTTCGAGATAGCGCTCAAGCTCACCGTCGGTTCCCCTTATGATCCAGTACGGAGAAAAAACCCCCTCGAGCTCGGCTTTTCCTCTGCATACGAGATCCGAGCCGTCGAATGAAATGTCCAGCTCGAGAGAATCGATGTTCTTTTTCTTCAGCGGGCCATTGACTTTGATCGAAGACTCGGCGGCCGAGCAGAGAAACGAGGCGCCGGGCAACGAAAGCTCGGGAGGGCGCTCGTACGGTTTGGTCGGATCGAGCAGCAGAGGGACACCGTCTATAGGAACAGCTATAAGAATCCTGTCGAAGAGCTCAAGGGCAGGAGGCAGCCCCTCAACGTCCATGCGACCCCTGGAAACGAGTACGGGGTAAGGTTGATAACCCTCCTCCTTGAGAAGCGCACCAAGTAGAACCGCCCTATCGAACGAATCGCCGTAGGAAGTATCGTACACCCTCTCTGCATCCCTCGGTTCGAGTTCGAACTGCGCAAACGGTGCTTCGACTCCCTTTACAACCCCTGCGGCTTTTCTCTGAATCTCCACCGCGCAAGCCGCATCGTCCGATTTCTTCTCCACACCCCCCAATGGGTCCACGGCGAAATCACGATTCCTTGTCGCCACATCGAACCACCGGGCGATCCTTTCCATGGGAGCACTCCAGTTCTCTTCGTTGCTGTAGATCACCGCTGGCAGATATTCGATCGGATCGACCGAGCCGCGTACAGATCTGCTCGCCTCGATCCTCTTCATCGTCCACGTGTAAGTCCTCCCCTTATTCGTTACAGTCGGGGCCGGAGCGCCATTGAGTTCGGCGTGCACGAGTTTCGCCCGTGGCGGAACGGTCACCTGCACGACCCTTTCAAGCACCGGGTCGTCCTCGCTGAAGAACTCTACACCCGAGCATGCCGGCATAAAAGGCTCCTTGTCGGTTATCGCGTACCAGAGCTCTGCAATGCACGGCTTTTCGATGCCGACATGGGTGACAACCGTCTCCTGCCACGGTGTGTAATCGGCAGCAGAGGCGAGTGCGACCGGAGTCGTCTGATTTATTCCGTTCTTCCGCGTGTCAACGATCTTGCCCTCGCGCATGTAAACGCGTGCCCGTTTCACGGAGAGTCTCTGCTTCGAAGCATTGAACAGCACCCTCGGATCGCCGTATCTATGGACCGCATCGTCTGTGAATAGAGCAACAAAACGATGAACCCGTCTATCTATTCTTCCATCTTGATGCAAAGTCACTGCGAGTGAATCGGTGATTATCACAGCCTCGCTCGCGGGAAACTGCTTTGACAACTCCTTCAGCGTGTTCTTGACTTCGTCAGGTCCGTATGCGGCGCCGACTCTCCCTGCAAAAGAATCCCCACCGGACGACAGAGCCGCTATAAACGTCAGAATCGAAAGCAGACAAAATCTTTTAACATTGAAATCTTGCATCGCTTCTCCCCCTATCTTCTTACTACCATACGACGGCAGGCAAAATCTTTCGCCTGACTAACGGCGGAGCTGAAATCTTCGTACCCGTCTGCGGGTATCGTACGGTGCTTTATAAGAATCGTGCCCTTCTCCTTTATCACCCTTCCACTCTGCATCCTCTTCACCTCGAATGAGGCGAAATCACCGCCTTTACGGGCAGAGACCGAAGGGACGCCCTTGAATCCTCCGGGCAGGTCGATTGTTTCACTGCAATCGATCTCCTGAGTGAACCATATAAACAGAGGATAATTCCTTTCCTTTTCGCCTGCGAAAAGTGACGAGTAGAAAAGATACCGGTTGCCAAAAAGCATCGACCACGCGGGTGAAACGAAATCGAGTGTGCTGTCGGTCGCTATGGCGAAGCGAGGAATAGAATATGTAAATTCGACGGAAAAGCGGGAACCGAAATCGAGCGCATTACCGATCTTACATGCGGTCACTACCGCCCCGGGGGCAACCCTGTCGAGCCATCCCTCGAGAAAGCGCCTAAGGTCGTCCTTTCTATGAGTACCAAGATACCTCCTGAGTCTCTGGTCCATGTACCTCGTCCCCTCTATCCTCATCTTCCCCTCGAGCGAGCCGTTCCTGTCTATCGACGCCTTGGAAACAACGCTCAGCCTGTGATTCTCAGGCGGGCTGTACGGCGTCTCCATGAGCTCTTCCCCCCAGGGAGTGCCGATCACATAGTTCTGCTCCTGCTCGGCTGAGCTCCACAGCTCGGTCGAGTACGGAACCCACGTCGGGTCGAGCATCGTGTACGAGCCATCCTTGTGCCTCCACGCCACAACACAGTGGTTGAACTGATCGGCCGGCACATCCTCGACCCTGGCACCGGCCATGGTCAGGGCCGGATACACCTCATAGCCCGCACTCTTCATCAACGTAATCAACATCCCGGCCTTGTCCTTGCAAACCCCACAACGATCGTGGAACGTCATGATCCCTGGATGGATCGTGTACCCTTCACCCTTTCCCATCGAAATGCCGGAGTACCTTATCTCCTGAGCCGCCCAATGCTGAAGCGCCTCTACCTTTTCCAGATCGCTCTTCAACCCTCTGGTGAGCTCCTTGACCTTAAGCCTGATCTCCTCGTTGTCATCGAATATCGTATCGTGTATCGATGCGAACCACCTCGATTTGTCCTTCCATGAAGGGACCGTAGTCAGAACGAGCTTCGGAACAACATCGGAAAGCGCAGCCATGTGGGGTTCGCTCTTTACAGGTGGGACATCCAGCGCCCACCATGAATAGACCTCCTCGTCGCTACCGAACGTGTGAGAGGAGTACAGCGTACCGTTGAACACCTTAAACTGAACCGACTTGCTCTTGGGAAGGTGCAATGTGTATTTCTTCTCCACGTAAGGCGCGTGTCCCTGAAAAAGGACCACGTCATAGAAATGACCGCGCATCGGAGGAATATAGCGCTCCATATCGGCGGCCCCTTCGTCGAGGTATGCTATTTCATAACCCATCTTCTCGGTCAAAATCTCGACGGCGTCACCGCAGAAAAGCCTCGGGAGATCGACGAGCTTCATCCTCGCCCCCCAATAGATCATAGACGCAGGGGCATAGAGATCTTTCGCTTCGCCCGGATCGATATCCTCCACGGTTCCGTTCTTTCTAAATATCCTCACCCTCTTCACTTCTATATTGTTCGAAGACGGATCGTAATTGAACCTCAACACAGATTCCTTGAGGGCACCTTCGGCTGTGAGAATCTTTACGAGGTAGTTGTGCCTGTAATGGGAAAGACCGCTCTCTTCGACGCTGACATCCATTCGATCGAAGACGAAAAGGATGTCGGAACCGGGATAATCCCCGGCACCCCCAGCATCGGAAATCAATTTTTTTATTTTCTCAATCGAGCCTTGCCCGGCACCGATCTGTGCCCCGGCTGACGTCGACAAGACAATCGAAAGAGCGATGGAGCAGACAAAAAGAGCTTTTAACATCTTGCCCCACTTCACATTCATAACCCCCTCCTTGTTTGAATATCGATTAGCTCCGGTTGCCGCAGTGCAAAAAAAGACTCATATTGCTTGCAGCAGCGGTTCACTCTTTATTACCATAGTAGCTCATCAATTTCCATCGTTTTCGAGGGTGGTCGCGCCTTGGACAGAAACGAGAAGAAGATCCTCACCAGCGCATCTATATACCATGCGAGCAACGACGCTTCGGTCGTCACACTGCCTGCGGTCTTTCCTGTACTCTACACCCAGGGCGTCTTGATAAGACGCTACTCCGATATCGGCACCATACTCCTCACAGGACTGGTCGTTGCCGTAATAGCTCAATTCATCATAGGGCACAGCATCAAGGCTAAACACTATCGATGTTGTCTCGCACTCTCCGCTCTCGTCCTCGGAGTCTTTCTAATTCTCATGGCTAGCTCGAAGAGCTTCCTCACCCTGCTTGTCTTCTTCATCGGAGTCCGAATCGGTTCGAGCGTCTATCATCCCGTCGGTATTTCCTGGATCAGCAAGGTATTCAAAGGGAAAAAGCTCGATCGAGCGATGGGTATACAGAGCGCGTTCGGCGATATAGGAGTGCTCTCCGCCTTCGTGGCAACGGGTTACCTCACCGATCGATTCGGCTGGAAGGTCCCGCTTCTTCTATGGGGTTCAGTCAATCTAACAGCCCTCTGGGTAGGCTTGCTCGTCTCGAGAGGCACCGAATTCGGAACGCGCGAAGAGACCGAACAGCGATCGGTCTCTTGGCTCGAAACGTTCTCAGACCTCAAGCCTTTCATACCTCCCCTTATGCTCGGCGGGATCGCCTGGGGAATCACGCTAGGCTATGCCCCCAGCCTCCTCAACCACAAGCTGCATCTGTCGATGTCCGAGACGGGGGTGATCCTCGGAAGCTGGATGGCAATGGGCACGCTCGCATCTCTCTTCTACGGCAAGATCGCCGAAAGGCTCGAGCGCTCGAAGATCATCATAATCGCCTACTCATTGATCGCCCTTGCTACTGTTGCCATAGGAATCAGCACGAGGACCCATTTCACTATCATAGCCTTCCTCATTTACGGTATCGCCCTATTCACCACCTTCCCTGCTCTACTCTCGTTCGTCGGCAGCACAACGAGGGCCCACAACCGAACGGCTACGTTCAGCACGGTCTCCAATATACAGATACTCGGCAATTCGATCTTTTCATACATCTCGGGCTTTCTTTCCGATGCCTACGGCATCAATATCCCTTTCATCGTGCTCGGCTTGACAAGCGCGCTCGTCGTCATCTACATCGCAGCGATGATGAAGAAAAGCCGCCTCTGGCAGGGAGAGGCGCCCGAGTTCATGAGAGGTGGAGACATAGAATCGATCTAATATTAAAGCTCCTTGCACAAAGAATGAGATCGGGTCGTACTGAAGCGTGCGCTGGAAGATTCTTCGCCGCCGAGGCTAAACCGCAAGCTCAGGCCTCGAAAAAGCAAGCTGCATATGAAACCGCACACCAACGACGCTCTGAGCTCCTTAATCGAGCACTCCGAACACAAAATCGAACAAGGAACACTGAACGCAGCCTGTGCAATTACTGCACGGTTGCCCGTAAGGACAGCACTGGACCGAATGAAACCACATAAATCAATCTTGACGTGCGGGTATAGCTCACATATACTCTGTTTTCGCAAGAGGATGGTGCAGGATCCTGTCGGAGACATCCGGGTGGGTTCGGTTGCGTTTTGCGCCGAGCATAAGAGATCTGCAGGTACGGAGCAACTTGAAGTAATCATCCGACATAATAAACGGGGGTAAAAAATGAACTGGGGATTGCAAAACAGACTTTCGAAGATCATAAGTCCCGAAACAGGCAGAACGGTAATGCTCGC
>NATK01000103.1 GCA_002085285.1 Candidatus Latescibacteria bacterium 4484_7 | reverse complement strand
CTGCAATACATTTGGCTTGATTTTTATTTTGACCTGTATTAGATTTTGACCGATTTTGACTAATCAACAGCGGTTAATAGTTGACCGTTGAAAATACAATGCGGGCCATGTCACGGGGGGCTTATGGTTCGGTATCTGTTGATCGTCATAAGCGCTGTTCTCGTCAACAACTTCGTGTTGACGAGGTTTCTCGGCATCTGCCCGTTCCTCGGCGTCTCGAAGAGGATAAAGACATCGCTGGGAATGAGTGGGGCGGTTCTCTTTGTTATGACGCTGGCCTCGATCGTTACATGGCTTCTCTATGAATACATTCTGGTTCCACTCAATCTCACTTACCTTCAGACTGTTTCGTTCATTCTTGTCATCGCAAGCCTCGTACAGCTCGTAGAGCTTTCACTCCAAAAGATGAGCCCTGCATTGTACAAGGCGCTTGGGATCTATCTCCCGCTTATAACTACGAATTGTGCCGTGCTCGGCGTATCGGTACTGAATATTCAGAAGGAGTACACCTTTCTCGAAACGACGATCTTCGGATTCGGTGCGGCGCTGGGCTTCGGGCTGGCGATGTTGATCTTTTCGGGCCTCAGAGAGAGAATCGATCTCTGTGATACCCCCCTTCCGTTCAAAGGAACGGCGATAGCCCTTATAACGGCGGGGCTTCTTTCTCTGGCGTTCATGGGATTTACCGGGCTCGTCAAGTTGTAAGGCTTGACGACCTTTTTTGTATAGCCGATTTGGGAATCTAAATATATTTTCTCTATTGACCGTATGCTCCGTTGAGGTGAGGAGCCGATGTCGACTGCAGTCATAGTATTAGCCGTTCTTGCCTTTGTGCTTGGGTTGGGACTCGCCGTGGCGGCGAGGATATTCGCCGTCAATGTGGATCCAAGGATCGAAAAGATCACGGAGATTCTGCCCGGGGCGAATTGCGGCGGCTGCGGATACGCCGGATGCTCTGATCTGGCCAAAGCGATAGTGGAGGGGAAAGCGGGTGTAGATGCCTGCCCCGTGGGAAGTGCCGAGGTCGCTGAGAAGATAGCGAAGATAATGGGCGTCGAGTTGAGTGGGGACAAGGTGAGGAAGGTGGCGATCGTTCTCTGCAGCGGCGACGATCAGGTTGCAAGCAAGAAGTTCTACTACAATGGCATCGAAGATTGTGCCTCTGCGGCGCTGATATTCGGGGGAGATAAATCGTGCAAGTATGGATGCCTCGGGCTCGGGACTTGCGCCGATGTTTGCCCGTTCGATGCGATCGATATGCTTCCAAGCGGTCTAGCCCGGGTCGACCCGGAGAGATGCACAGGGTGCGGCAAGTGTGTAGATGCGTGCCCCAAGGGGATCATAAAGCTCGTGCCGATAGACAGAAAGGTCCATGTTCTATGCTCTTCGCACGACAAGGGAGGAAAGGTTAGAAAGATCTGCAAGGTTGGTTGCATCGGCTGCCAGAAATGCGCCAAGGAGGCGCCTGAGGGAGCGATCACGATGGAAGAAAATCTCGCAGTGGTCAATTACGATATCGAGATTCCTGAGTCCGTCGCAGGTGTTTGCCCTACGCACACGATTGTGATAAGGGGTGAACACCTCGAAGAGGTCGAAGCCTCGGAAGAGGCAAAGGCGGCGGGAGGAGCAGTGTGATGATAAAGATAAATGGCATGGGAGAGATTGTCGTCGGGCCGTGTTCGTGCCCGCTCGTCATGGGGGAGATCTGATGTCCGGCAGACACTTTTTCGGCGGGGTCCACCCCGAGTATCACAAGGAGATGACGGCGGGCAAGGCGATAGAAGCTATGCCGATGCCCGAGAAACTCGTCGTCCACTTTGCTCAGAACATTGGCTCTATGCCGACGCCGCTCGTGAAGAGAGGCGATCAGGTGAAGAAGGGGCAGGTGATAGCTGAGGCGTCTGGCTTTGTTTCTGTTCCCGTTCATGCGCCGACTTCGGGCAAGGTCGAGGCTGTCGATATGTTTCCCAACCCGGTTGGGGCAGAGACATTGGCCGCGGTCATCGCGCCGGACGGTGAGGACGCGTGGGCGGAGGGATTGAATGTGGAGCAGGACACCGACTCGATGAACGGAGATCAGATAAAGGGGCTCATTCGCGATGCGGGTCTCGTTGGTATGGGTGGGGCGACATTTCCGACTCACGTAAAGCTTTCACCGCCCGAGGGCAAGTCTATCGATACGCTCATCTTGAACGGCGCCGAATGCGAGCCATACCTCACCGCGGATCATAGATTGATGCTCGAGCACCCAGCAGAGATCCTCGAAGGGGCTTCGTTCTTCGCGCGTGTCCTCGATGTCAAGCGTGTGATCGTGGCGATAGAGAAGAACAAGCCCGATGCTATAGAAAAGATGAAGAAGGCGGTAGAAGTAAAAGAGGGGTATTCGGTGGAAGCGCTCGATGTCGTCTATCCTCAAGGCGCGGAGAAGCAGCTCATATTCGCCCTGACGGGAAGACGTGTACCCGCGGGCGGTCTGCCGATGGACGTGAACGTTCTCGTGCAGAACGTCGGTACTGCGTTTGCAGCTTACGAGGCGGTCCGATTCAAGAGGCCGCTCCTGGAACGGGTTGTAACGGTGACGGGAAACGGTGTCGCTGAACCGAAGAATATCCGCGCACGCATAGGAACTCGGTTTGAGGATATGATCGATCGGTGCGGAGGTCTGGCCGAGGATACGGTCAAGGTGATAAGCGGCGGGCCGATGATGGGTGTTGCACAATATTCGCTTGATGCCGCCGTGACGAAGGGGACGAGCGGTATCGTAACACTGAGAAAGGACGAGGTCGTTCAATTCGTGAGCGATCCATGTATAAGGTGCGGCAGATGCGTAGAGGCCTGTCCTATGAGGCTCAATCCTTCGGCACTCAGCATCTTCATCGAGATGTGTCACTTCGAGGATGCGGCGGAGTATCATGTCACGGATTGTATCGAGTGCGGCTCCTGTGCTTATGTCTGCCCATCGCAGAGGCCGCTCGTGCATCATTTCAGACGCGCGAAAGCGGAGATTAGAAAAATGTCGAGAAAGGCCGGATAGCGAGCTTGAGCCTGCGGCAGGGACCGGGAGGTACGACGAATTGGTCGAAGAAGAGAAAAGGAAGAAGAAAGAGGACGTGGGACCGCGATTTCTCGTGAGCTCCTCTCCCCACGTTCATGACAGGGTGCGGATCAACAAGATCATGATGCTCGTCGTCATAGCCCTTGCACCAGCGGCGCTTCTTTCGATATACCTTTTTGGTCTCCCTGCATTCAAGGTCATAGTAATATCTATAGCCTCGGCTGTTTTCTTTGAATGGGCCTCGAGGCGTTTGATGAAGAGGTCCAACACTATAGGCGATTACAGCGCGGTCGTAACGGGGCTCCTTCTCGCGTTGAACCTGCCTTCCACGGCACCTTGGTGGCTCGTAGTGGTGGGCAACCTCTTCGCCATCGTTATAGCAAAGCAGATATACGGGGGCCTGGGCTACAATCCGTTCAATCCGGCGCTCGTCGGCAGGGTTGTCTTGCTCATCTCGTTCCCCGTTCAGATGACGGCTCACTGGGTAATGCCTTCCAGATGGGGAACGAACGCCGTTACTACGGCGACTCCGCTGGGGAAGGCGAAGGAGAGCCTGCTCTCTCTGGGACACATCGACGTGCACCTTACGAGAACCGATGTGGTAAACCTTCTCATTGGTAATCGGGCTGGCTGTATCGGTGAGGTTTCGGTCGTGCTGCTCCTCGCTGGAGGCCTTTTCCTCATATATAAGAGGGTTATCTCGTGGCATATCCCCGTCGCCTTTATAGGAACGGTGTGGGTCATGACCGACATATTTCATATGATCGACCCGACGAGGTACGCCGATCCGAGTTTTCATGTGATAACCGGCGGGCTCTTTCTCGGAGCCTTCTTCATGGCGACAGATTACGTGACGAGCCCAATTACACACAAGGGAATGATTATTTTCGGTGTTGGGTGCGGTGTTCTAACCGTTATAATAAGGCTTTTCGGTGCGTACCCCGAGGGTGTCAGTTTTGCGATACTATTGATGAACGCCCTCACACCGCTCATCGATCGGGCGACGAACCCCGTGGTGTTCGGCAGTAGAAAAAAGAAGGCTGCCGGTTGATATTCTCTTGAGTGTAAACATCTTTGGAGGTTTTGGAGGATGAAGGA
Source organism: Candidatus Latescibacteria bacterium 4484_7 (assembly GCA_002085285.1). GTDB lineage: Bacteria > Krumholzibacteriota > Krumholzibacteriia > Krumholzibacteriales > Krumholzibacteriaceae > 4484-7. Next base: position 1,936 of record NATK01000103.1, on the reverse strand, counting down.
AATATTGAGATTGACACTGATACTAACTGCTATTGCAGCTATATCGGCCGGTGTCCTTGCATTCGTGAGCAGCAAGACGGAGAATCCGATCAAGCAGGCTCTCCGCGCCGAGAAGATGGTCGCAGTGAGCAACGTGCTTCCTTCATTCGACAACGAGCCGGACAAGGACACCCTCTCCGTAGTCACGGAGGACGGTGAACGGGAACTTTTCTACATAGGAAAGAAGAATGGCAAGGTCGTCGGCGCTGCCTTCGAGGTGATCGCCCCCGACGGGTATTCAGGACCCATAGACATCATGGTGGGTGTGGATACGGCAGGTGTGGTGACCGGTGTCGAGATATTGAAGTATCTGGAGACGCCCGGCCTCGGGGCCAAGGTGGCGACGAAGGAGTTCAGAGGTCAGTTCAAGGGAAAGAGCATTAAGAATCCGGACGATTGGCACGTGATGAAAGACGGCGGAATATTCAGGCAAATCACGGGTGCTACAATATCTTCACGGGCGGTGACCAAGGCAATCGCTCGAGGGCTCGAGTTCTTTGATAAGCACCGCGCCGTCGTGATCGGTGAGGGAAAAATCGGATCGAGCGGTAAGGGGGGTTGATCATGGGTGCATGGAAGGAGTTTTCAAAAGGGCTGTGGAGTGAAAACCCGATCTTCAGGATAGTTCTGGGGATGTGCCCGACACTCGCCGTGACAACATCTGCGTCTAACGGCATTGGGATGGGGCTGGCCACGACATTCGTCCTCGTGGCATCCAACGTTGTCATCTCGGCAGTAAGACACCTCATACCCAAGAAGATCCGGATCCCCGCCTTCATCGTTACTATCGCCACCTTCGTGACGATCGTCGATCTCGCCATGAATGGGTATTTCCATGCGCTGCACAAGAGCCTCGGCCTGTTCATTCCTCTCATCGTTGTAAACTGTATCATCCTTGGTCGTGCTGAGGCATTCGCATCGAAGAACAGTGTTGTTCTCTCGTTCTTCGACGGCCTCGGTATGGGGCTCGGATTTACACTCTCCCTCGGAATACTAGGCTCGATAAGGGAGCTTTTCGGCAACGGCTCTATCTTCGGTGTCGTAATCTTCGGCAAATCCTACCTGCCGCTCCTTCTCATGATCCTGCCTCCCGGGGCATTCATCGTTCTCGGAATCCTTCTCGGTTTGATGAATCAGTTCGAGCTGAAGATGGCGGCAAGGCAGGGGCGACTGCCTATCATAAAGAGAGAGCACAACTGTGCCACGTGTGTGCTTCACAAGAACTGGTTTGTGAGCAGCGGTGATTAACCCGGATCAGTCGAGCTTCAAAATACCATCCAAGTCGCCGAGCTTTATATATTCGATAGTGTCTTCTTTGCCCCCTACGGCGAAGACGGCCTTTACTCCCTTCAAGCCGGCTGCGACCTTTTCAGCCCTTTCAGGCCCCAGGACGAAGAATCCTGTGGAAAGCGCGTCCGAAGCCAAGCCACTCGGTGCTATGACGGTGACACTCAGGACTCCATCTGCGGGATACCCCGTTTTCGGGTCTATGATGTGACCGTACCTTTTCCCATTGATCTCGACAAAGTTTTCGTAGTCTCCGCTCGTCGCCACAGCCTCGTCCTTGAGGAGCAGGTAGCCGACGATATCGGCTGAGCCTCTGGGGTCTCTTATGCCTACCTTCCAACCCGATGCCTCTGGCGGTGTTCCGAGGGCATAGATGTTCCCTCCGAGGTTTATGAGGGCGCTCGTAAAGCCCTCGGCTTCGATTATGCTTCGGCACCTGTCAATGGCGTATCCCTTGGCCACCCCGGCGAGGTCGAGACTCATCCCTTCGGGTATTGTAATCGTCAGGGAGTCAGCGTTCAGAGAGACTCTTTCGTACCCTACTCTTTGCAGGGTTTTCTCTATCTGTTTCTTCGAAGGTGTACGCTTCGATGAAGGTGCATCTATGTCC